>JAYRRJ010000168.1:0-3011 GCA_041910135.1 Candidatus Levyibacteriota bacterium | reverse complement strand
TATTGAAAAAAAGATAACGGTTCACCTGTTATTTGATAAATTTGATATGATTTTACCCGACATCACATCAGAATTTTTTACCAATCTTCGAGTACTTCGAAACCATGCAAAATACAGATTTGGATGTATTTTTTCGCTCACTCGACCCCTTGAGGAGTCGGTCGACCAGCAGTTACTTGCTGACTATCATGACCTGATTGCTGGCAATATCGTCTACCCAGCACTGTACGACAAGATAGGCATGGATTTTCGTCTTTCTTATATCGAAAAGGCGGCACGAAAACCGGTCGATCCAGCGACAAGAGAAGAACTCATTCGCCTGACAGGTGGACATGCAAAACTTACAAAGCTTTCATATGAAGCGGTCATAAGCGATGACGCATCTATTGAGAACCTTGAGGAAATACTTCTTAAAAGAAGCACCGTACAGGGAGGACTTTATGAATTATGGAACGCCCTGCTCCCCTCAGAGCAATTGGCACTCAAAAAAGATACTAACTATAAAAAAATTGGTGCAGAATTCCCCTACCTTACACTTTCCGGACTCGTAAATGACTCTGGCATCACAATTCCGCTTTTTGCCTCCTACATAAAGAGTGTCCCTATCGACACAACTGAAAAAATCACATATGACAGTGAGAAAAATGAAATTGTTATGGGAGCAACTCCCCTTGCTGACAAGCTCTCCCCATCAGAATTCAAGCTTATGCGCTTTCTGATCCAGAACAAAGAACGACTCTGCTCAAAAGACGAAATAATCCAAGCCGTATGGGGCGACCAAAAATCATACGAAGGAGTAACCGACCAGGCACTCGACCAAATATTTTATAGACTGAGAAAGAAAATTGAGCAAGATCCTCAAAATCCTCACTATATTCACACTATAAAAGGAAAAGGCTATAAGCTCAGCGACTAGCCGACAATCCCCTAATTGTGTATCATGAAAACAGTAATGAAAAAGCTGCTCTCAATTTATATCACGCTTCTAATGTTCTCCGCTCTGCTACTTAGCAATCCTCAGCTTTCTAGCGCCGATACTAATGGGTATTGTTGGTTTGGACCACCAGCAATAGGACCTCGATTTAGCTGCGATGGTGACTTTACTAAGGAGTCAAAGGCAGCAAAACAATGCCTTCCTTCAGATGCTGCACAAATTACAGCCAATACTGGTAATGACGTTTATAACACTCAAGATGACTGTAAAAAAAATATTAACGCAATAGTCCCACCCACTCCAACTGAAATCCCTACCCCCACAATCAATCCCAACGCACCAACTCAAGACCCCTCCAAACCAGGAGGCTCGGACACTGGCGGGGCCGGATACACCCTCTCCCCCACATTTACTGAAATTGATGATGCAACAGACAAGGTGACTATTACTTTCAGTGACCTTCCGGCGCCGGCACCCGGGGATAATGATGTATACCTCTGCATGGAAGGGGATCTTTGCATCGACAACGACAGCATACGAGACGGCATGAGTGAGGGAAAAGACTCAAGCTTTCAAAAAGCAAGATCAGGTCTGACAAAAGATGATGTTGACGAAGCAACCATACAGCGCTATCGCTTTGCCCCAGGCTCAAGCTCAATGACTTTTTGTGGAGACGGGGAATCAAAGCTGAAGGCAGATGGCACAGCTGATCAATATCCAAATTATAAAGGGAGCGATGGCAACTATTGGAGTAAACCAAACCGTGGTTGTGTGCCAGGACGCGACTTTTTCCACGCAGGAAAAGTATACGTGATGGGTGTATACACCCATGAACCGAAGTCAGAAAAGGGAGACCTTTGGACACTTCACCAGGTAGCGGGTATCTATATCAATCATCATCACCCAAACATAACAATGAGTCCCCTTTCAGGATTTACGCCAGACCTCACGGGTCTTTCCGTAGCCCTCACATCAGATATAACAAAAGCTCCGTATGGACAATACTCAAAACATTATGAGATGGAATATCATAACAATTACCAGGTGCAAATCACCAACGGCAGCTACCAAAAAAGCATTTGCAGTACGATAACCAAAGACACCCCACCCAAAGATGGTGTTTTTGAATTTAAATTTGCCAAAAATACTCTTCAACCTGGAAAGCTTACAATTACTGTAAGAGAACAGGTAAATGAAAGCAATTACGCAATTGAAATTTTCCCAAAGCATCCCGTTGACCTCACAACAGATCTAAATAAGGCTGCCTATGCAGTAAATAGCGTCATACCATATGCCAATCTCACGGGCGCATCTTTTTGCCAAGGGGGCTTTATTTATAGACAATATAATTGCCAGGTTTCAAAGGATAGCACGCTTGGGCAATGCACACTCTACAAACCGACAGCTCTCCCCGACCCAACCGCTGATCCCGATGTCATAGTCCCAACCCCTATACCGGTTCCATACATCGATGATCCTAATAAGGAGGACATCAGAGGACTCATGGCGTATTTCGACAAGCTTGGAGCAAGCGGCGCAACGTCAGTTTTTCCCTGCAATATAGGCTCAGTTGTCCAGAATAACCCTTCTAAATGTGAAGCGGTGGACACAGCAATTGGCAACATTCCAATTGATCCGCTTGGCTTTATTATGAAACTGTTCACCATAGGTCTTAGTGTTGCCGGAATTGGAGCTTTAATTCTTATCATTGTCTCTGGGTATCGCATCCTTATGTCGCGAGGCAATCCAGATACCATTAAAAGTGCTCGAGAGACTCTCACTTCTGCAATTGTTGGACTTATTTTTCTTATTTTTTCTATTGTGATATTATCGGTTATAGCAGGTGATATTCTAAAAATTCCAGGCTTTACACCGTAAATGAAACAACTACTCGCAATTAAATTCCCGGGCGCCAATGGCACCCCACAGGAGATACAGGTCTCAGGAATCCCTCAAGGAGGACTTTCCGGAGATGGGGGGAAATTCATCTCTTTTGGACTGATGATTTTTCTTGTTGCCTGCATCCTCCTCTCCTTTGGATTTGTTCTGTATGGAGGATTTAACTGGATCATGTCCC
>JAYRRJ010000167.1:0-2500 GCA_041910135.1 Candidatus Levyibacteriota bacterium | reverse complement strand
TGTTTTTGTCTCGTTTTATATTCCCGGATGGATTGTATTGTCGCGTTTTAAATTGGAATCCAGGACGTTAAATTTCGTTTTATCAAATGCGCTGGGAGTTGCGCTGTGGGGTTTTCAGGGATATATTTTCGGTTATTTGAACATTCGCTTTGCAACATATCTTTATTGTGGGATTTCTTTGGTCCTTTTCATTATGAACTACAAATTATTTTCCAAAGAATTCATCGGCCTGATGAAGGGTTTTGATAGAAGACATTTTTTTCCGGCTATACTAATTTTTTTTGGCGTCATTGGGCAATTGCTGCCAATTTTCGGGTCAGGAATTAAGTACTCCGACGGCGTTAAGTTTTTTGGAAATAATGCGGTCGATGGGGTGATGCACCTTGCTTATATAAGAAGTATTTCTGCTCATTTTCCACCCCTGGAACCCGGATTTGCAGGATTACTCATTCATAACTATCACTATTGGGGAGATTTGGTTGAAGCTGATATGTCTCGAATATGGACGCTTCCCATCATTCATCTATTTTTTCAATTTTTTCCTTTTTATCTGTCAGTTCTTATTGGAATTACGTCGTTTGTGCTTGTGAAAGAGTGGGGTGGGTCTTCCAAAATGGCTTTGTGGTTCATCTTTCTTCTTTATTTTGCATCGGACAGCGCATATATGGTGCTATTGATTTTAGGGAAACCCTTTGGTTTTTATACTCCGGCAATTGATAGCGGGGTAACACAATTTCTTAATATGCCTCATATGTTCGGAAAGCTCATTTTTCTGGCAGGATTAATAACAGTACGCAAATGGCTTGAAACGAAACGAAAGAGTTGGGGAATATTATCCGTTTTGCTTTGTTCTTCGCTTTTTGGTTTTAAAATTTATTTCGGCCTATACATTGCGATAGGTTTTATTTCGGTATTTTTAGGGAAACTCTCTTATGAATCATTTAAGAAGAAGAGCCTTGTTTTGGATGGTCAATATTTTATGCAAATACTCTTGTTCTTTCTTTTGGGTGTAGCGATTTTCCTTCCGCACAACTATGGGGCAGGCGGATTTGTATTTGTATATTTGGAATGGCCACGCTCGTTACTTGGAGTAGGGAGTATTGATTGGCGGGAGTGGTGGTTGAGAAGACAAGTTTATGAAGCGGCGCATAATATTAGAAACTTGGCCGTTCTCGACAGTCTGGCAGTATTCATCGCTTTTGTTTCAATTTATGGTACAAGACTTCTCGGATTTGTTATGACAAAAAAACTATTTAAATTTTTAGGATTTAGAATGATATTGATTTTGATTCCGCCTTTGGTAGTGTTTCATATTTTAGGACTATTTACCATTCAATCATCTGGAGGTGTGAATGTATATAATTTTTTCTCAGTTTCCGCTGTCATTCTCTCTTTGTTTGCCGCCTACATTCTCTCAATGTATAAAAAAAATTTAGTGGGAATGATAATTGTTATTTTGTTCGTTGGGTTGACTATTCCCCGCTCTCTCTATGAGATTTCCGGAAATATCGGGAAATATGTCTCATCAGATTATTACCCGGTCTCAAACGGTGAATTGGAAGCGTTTCGGTATATAAGAAATAACGCAGAGCGACAAACAGTAGTCCAGGGCAGTCCCGACAATCCGTTAGATATACAAACGCCTTATGTTTCCTTCTTCACAGAACGCCCGTCTTATTTGGCCGGAGGCGGTTTGCTCGAGACACACAATGTGAAGGTAAAAGACAGGAAGAAAGCATTGGAAAAAATATTTGCTTCAACAAATGTTATAGACTACTCGTCGGGTTTGAGAAAATTGGGTGTTTCTTACGTTTACTTGCAAAAAAAACCTGAACAAATGTTAAAATTTAACATAGATCCTACTTACCTGAAGACGGTATATGAAAATCAGACCGCCGTGGTTTTGAAAGTCCAATAAAATGAAAAAGCATACATTATCGGTTGCGCTTGCTACATTCAATGAAGAAGAGAACATCGAGCGCTGTCTAAATTCTTTGAAAAATATTTCCGACGAGATTGTGATTGTTGATGGTACATCAAAAGATGGGACTGTTAAGATAGCAAAAAAATTTGGAGCAAAAGTCATCGTACGTGAAAATCCGCCTAACTTCCATATAAATAAACAAAAAGCTATTGATGCGTGCACGGGTGACTGGATATTGCAGATGGATGCAGACGAACTGGTTTCTGATGAATTGGCTGCGGAAATAAAAAAAATTCTCGATAGCGAAAACGTCGAAGAAAACGGCTTTTGGATGCCAAGAAAAAATTATTTCTTAGGCCGCTTTTTAATGAAAGGGGGACAATACCCTGACTATACGGTAAGACTATACAGGAGAGGGAAAGGGCAGCTACCGCAAAAAGACGTACATGAACAAGCAGTCATTGAAGGAAAAGTAGGGTATCTAAAACATGCCCTCCTCCACTACCCTTATAAGAATTTTGAGGCGTATTACAAAAAATGGATGCGGTATAACAAGCTACTTGCAGGACAAATTAG
>JAYRRJ010000166.1:0-11833 GCA_041910135.1 Candidatus Levyibacteriota bacterium | reverse complement strand
TCAAATTCCTTATCTCGTTGCTTCCAAGAAAACGCCAGTCGCTTTTCTTCTCGGCAACGGTTGATGGAAAGACAGACGAAATCTTAAGAAGTTTTGTAACGAATGCAGTTACCGTTTCTGTTAAAAAGCAAAACACCGCAGAAAATGTTGACCAGGATATCATCCGGTTATCCGGAGGCAGACAAAAGATAGATGTGCTTCATGACCTTCTTATACAGCCTGAATTCAATAAGGTTATTATTTTCGGGAGAACAAAATGGGGAATGGAAAAACTCTCAAAAGCTCTTTTGAGTCGTGGGTTTCGTACCATGGCAATACATGGGAATAAAACTCAAAGTCAAAGGCAACGTGCAATTACCGAATTTAAGAATCACAACCTGCAGGTTCTGATTGCAACCGACGTTGCTTCACGCGGACTTGATATCGATGATGTGACGCACGTTATTAATTACGATGCACCGACTTCGTATGATGACTATGTCCATAGAATCGGACGTACCGGCAGAGCCGGAAAAAGAGGAGTCGCTCTTACATTTGTCGAATAGAATAAATCAAGGTTTATAATTAGTCCATGATCACCTGTACTTTCGAAAATGAGAAAAAGGCTAACTTGCGACATGTAGTTACTCATGTTCTGGCTATAAAGGGGAGCAAGATACTGCTCGTCAAAAGAGCAGAAGGTATTCTGGAGGCAGGCAAATGGGGTTTTCCCGGAGGCTTTTTGGATCAGGGAGAAACTCTGGAGCAATGCGTTGCGAGGGAACTGATGGAAGAAACAGGCTACGAAGGGAAGGTCGTCGGCTTGTTTAGAATAAACTCAATGACTCCGAGAAGAAATGACCAAGGAAGAAACAATGTTGCGCACGAATTTTTGGTTGAGGTAGGTAAAAAAACAGGAGAACCCGATTGGGAGCAAACAAGTGTTGAATGGAAAGAACTTGAGTCTTTGACGGAAGAGATGATGGCTTTTGACCATTTCCAGACCATCATTCATCTAAAAAAATTCTTAAAAACTCCTTTTCCGCTTCCTATTATCGTATGAACATTTCATACTCTTTTTTGTAGTGATTTAAATGATTGTAAGTTACTCTGGGAGAGTGCATTGACAAGTTTTTCGATGTGCGCTATGCTGTTTTTATCCCATCCTGAATTAATCTCACATAATTGACAATTAGCAATTAATCTGTTAAACTGCTAAAGTTTTTAGCGTTCTAAATATGTCTGAAGTCTACGATAATTACACTGAAAAATTAGTTCCCATTATCCCAATCCGCGACGGAATCGTGTTCCCTCACACCGAATCCATTTTAACCTTTGGTAGACCGCGAAGTTTGGCTGCTTTAGAGCAGGCTTTCGCCGGAGAAAGGGTCGTATGCTTTGTTCTTCAGAAAAATCCACGCCAAGAAGACCCTGAAATTTCAGACCTGTATCAAATGGGGACAATTGCCCACATCGAGCGCATGATACGCTCAGACGGGGAAGTGAACGCGCTCGTAAAAGGTCTCTCCAGAGCGCAAATCGTTAATTTTTCGGAACAATCACAATATCTACAGGCAGTAGTTCATGAAATTGATGATTTCGAACCTGAAAATCCTGAAACCAAAGCGCTTATGAATCATCTTATAGCTTCATTCAAGAAGGCCCTCAGTCTTGGGAAGCAGGCTGATTTTTTGGTCTTTATGAATATCATGTCCGAAATTTCCGCGTCAGAACTCGCCGACCAAATCGCCTCAACGCTAGACATTAAGGGGAGTGAAAGACAGGAAATTTTGGAAACCGTTGATGTCAGAAAAAGGCTTGAGAAAGTAAGCGAATATTTGGACAAAGAAGTTAAGGTATTAGAACTTGAGCGTAAAATCGCTTCAAAAACCCAGGAGCAATTGGAAAAATCTACAAAGGATGCGATATTGCGTGAAAGACTTAAGACCATTGAAAAAGAATTAGGTGAGGCTGATGACGGGGGAGAGATAAAGGAGCTTGCCGACAAGATAAAGAAAGCGGGAATGCCGAAAGATATCGAGGAAAAAATGATAAAAGAGCTTAAGAAGCTTCAGCAGCTAACTCCTTACAACCCAGAATCGGGGTACCTTCGAAATTACCTTGAGTGGATGGTTGCTCTTCCATGGAGCAAAAAATCCGAAGGTAAAATCAACCTCAAAGATGCTGAGAAAATTCTTGATGAAGGTCACTTCGGGCTTCAAAAAGTCAAAGAGAGGGTTATCGAGTATTTGGCTGTCCATCAACTTTCAGGAAAAATGAAGGGCCCGATATTATGTTTTGCAGGACCTCCCGGAGTTGGAAAAACATCTATCGGTAAAAGTATCGCAAAAGCATTGGGCCGTGAATTTGTAAAAGTATCTCTTGGTGGAATCAGAGACGAAGCTGAAATAAGAGGACACAGAAGGACATACGTTGGAGCGCTTCCCGGAAGAATTATTCAAGGGATAAAAGATGCGGGTACAAAAAATCCGGTCTTTATGCTCGATGAAATCGATAAGGTAGGTGCCGATTTTCGAGGGGATCCGTCAAGTGCCCTTCTTGAGGCGTTGGATCCGGAGCAAAACGGAGGATTTTCCGACCATTATCTTGAGGTTCCTTTTGACCTTTCAGATGTTATGTTCATAACAACTGCAAATATGCTCGATACTATCCCGCCTGCTTTAAGAGACAGATTGGAAATAATCAATTTTGCAGGATACACGCAGGATGAGAAATTCCATATAGGTAAGGATTTTCTCCTTAAAAAACAACTGCAAACACATGGACTAAAAGCGTCCAATGTAAAAATCTCCGATGAGGCATTGGAATATACCATAAACCGCTATACCAGAGAATCCGGAGTAAGGAGTCTTGAAAGGCAAATTGCGACAATATTTAGAAAAGTTGCACGCAAAGTCGCCGAGGGTGAGAAAGAAAAAGTAATTGTTACGAAGAAAAATGTTACAAAATTCTTGGGGCCTGAAAAAGTGGCAACGCTTTTAGTCGAGAAAAAAGATGAAGTCGGAATCGCGACGGGACTTTTCTACACTCCGGCAGGTGGAGGAATACTGTCAATTGAGGTTGCGCTAATGCCCGGCAAAGGGCAGCTCATTTTGACCGGACAATTAGGAGATGTGATGAAGGAATCCGCCCAAGCTGCAATGACGTATGTAAGGGCCAGGGCCAAGAAATTTGGACTCGATGAAGACTTTTATAAGAAAATTGACGTGCATATTCATGTTCCGGAGGGTGCGGTACCAAAGGACGGACCGTCGGCGGGAGATGCAATTACGACGGCACTTGTGTCGGCACTTACAAAAATTCCGGTCAGACATCTGGTTGGTATGACTGGAGAAGTCACAATCCGAGGCAAAGTACTTGAAATCGGAGGCATTAAAGAAAAGGCCATTGGAGCACATCGTGCAGGAATCCGAACAATAATTTTGCCGAAAGAGAACAGGAAGGACCTTGAAGAGATTCCAAAGGAAGTCGCGAAAGATATACGATTTGTTTTCGTTTCGCATATGGACGAGGTGTTGAAGGTGGCGCTCTCGAAGCCACTCCCCGGATTTAAGGAAATAAAAGGTGAAAAGGAAAAAAACCACAATCTAACAGCCCCTACACCGACGCTTGCCGATTAGGTTAGACTCTGGGTTCTTGTCTTTTTATTCTCCTTGACAGTTCACCTCTTAAGAGCATTCTGATTGATTGGTACGCTTTTTCTTTTTGGTCGTCATCCTTTATGTAGGTATGAATCATTTGATTGATGTCTATCTTTCCGGTCGATGCAATCTCCTTGTATAAGAGTGCGCTTTTTCGGAGTTCTCGCTCTCCCGTAACGGGATCGACGGCCAAAAGCCCGAATTTCTTTGAATATCCTTCTATCCATTCAATATTGTCAACAGATGACCAATGAAAGTAATGATGGATAGGAATGCCTTCGTGTAAAGCACGCCAAACTGCCACAAGATGAGTCAGTATATAAAATGCACGGAATTTGTCATGACTGTCGGCAATTCCATTTTCCGTAATAATGATAGGAAGTTTGTAATTTTTATGAAGAACATGAAGTGCATTGAGTAAAAAATCGGGGACGATAGGCCATCGATATTCCGATTCATATGCATCCGGAGTTTTTACCTCGCCAAAAAGAAGGACTTCCGGGAGCCGTCTGTTTGTAAGGCTTATTGATACCCTCCATTTCAATAAGTTTAAGTTGAGGAAGTACCCTGTGTAAAAATTACAACCGATAAAATCCGACGTCTTTGCCATGGCATCCACATAACTTAATTCCGAAAGATAATTAACAAATGAGGTATAAGCTCTCTCGAGTGGATCTTTTGAGTTTGCAGCCCTGTCCCAGCGAAATGCAAAGCATGCCCCGGCTTTTGCATTCGGATTTTTATCTTTTATTTTATGATAAGCCCGCCGGTGAGCCATAATCATGTTGTGTCTGGCCTTAATAGCTGATTTGAGGTTTCCTTTGTGGGGAGGGAAGTAGCGGGTAAAATACCCCATAACAACCATGATGTTGGGTTCATTTATTGTCACCCAGTGGGTTACCTCGGGAAATTCCGACAGCATCAGCTCAGTATATCTCTCAAAGTATAATGCGATATGTGGTGCCTCCCAGCTTCCTTCTTTAACTACCCAAGAGGGGAGCGTAAAGTGATTGAGGGTTACCATCGGGCTCATTCCGATATCAAATATATGTTTTACGATTTCTTTATAACGCTCTATAGCTGTGTAGTTGATAACGCCTTTTTCGGGCTCAATCCGTCCCCATTCAAAACTTATGCGCTGCACCTTCAGTCCAAGGTCTGCCATTTGAGTGAGATCATGTTCTGCCTTTCCTCTTTTCCACCATTCCGGCCCTTTTTCATCGGGACGGACAATATTTGAATTAGCCTTTAGAAATTCGTCCCAGTCCGTTTGACGTTCGCCGGAATTTCCTTCTACTTGAAAAGCGGCGACCGATGAGCCAAATTTAAAGTTTGTCGGGAACACCAATATCTCATTGTCTTCCATACTTTATTTTGAACATGAAAAGAATTGAATGTAAAGTGCAAAAAATTGTGATTTCTATCCTTGCTATTTTTGTAAAAATTCGTATATCATGAATATATGGACGAGAAAGCCCAACGATTTATTTTGTGGTTTGACGAGATTGGAAAAGACGATATTCCTCTTGTTGGAGGCAAAAATGCCAATCTTGGCGAACTCTATCAAACTCTTACAAAGTCTCAGAACGATCTCTTTCCCGACGAGCAAATTCGCGTTCCATATGGATTTTCGGTTACCGCATATTCCTACCGGTATTTTATCGAGAAAGCTAATTTGGAGACAAAGATACGGGAAACTCTTGAGGGGCTTGATACACAGAACATTAAGCAGCTTGAGGCTGTTGGTAATACAATTCGCCTATTGATTACGTCGGCAAAATTCCCTGACGAAATGGATCAGGCGATCCGAAATGCCTATAAAACTCTTGCCGATAAGATGGGGACCGACATCGCGAGTTTAGACGTTGCAGTCCGCTCATCGGCAACGGCAGAGGATTTACCTGACGCTTCATTTGCAGGCCAGCAGGAATCATACCTTAATATTAAAGGAGAACACCAGTTGCTTGAGGCAATAAAGAAAGCTTTTGCATCACTTTTCACCAACCGCGCAATTTCGTATCGGGTCGATCAAAATTTCGATCATTTTAAAGTTGCACTTTCGGTTGGTGTACAGAAAATGGTCAGGTCAGATAGAGGAGCGAGCGGTGTCATGTTTACACTTGATACCGAGTCAGGATTTAGAAATATGGTCCTTATCAATGGCTCTTGGGGACTTGGAGAATATATCGTCAAGGGAATTGTTACTCCTGATGAATTCATGGTTTTCAAACCGACCCTTCAAAACGGGTACTCTGCAATTATCAGCAAAAAACTTGGGAGCAAGGAGAAAAAACTCATTTATGCATCCGAAGGAACCTCCACAACACGAGAGGTTTCCGTTACTTTATCTGACCGGCAATCATTTGTTCTCAGAGACGAACAAGTTCTACAATTGGCCCGCTGGGGAATGATCATTGAAAATCACTACAAAAAACCGATGGATATCGAGTGGGCATATGATCCTCAAGATGAGTCGCTCTATATCGTTCAAGCGCGTCCCGAAACAGTACAGGCAAAGAAAAATCTTGCCGTTATTGAGGATTACAAATTACTTGAAGAAGGAAAGCTCATTACTCAAGGAGCTGCAGTCGGAAGAAAAATAGGTCAGGGAAGGGCGCGGTTCATTAAAGATCCGAGCACTCTCAATGAATTTCAGAAGGGTGAAGTGTTGATAGCCGAAATTACCGATCCTGACTGGGAGCCTATCATGAAAATCGCAAGCGCAATAGTTACCAATTCCGGCGGTAGGACATCTCACGCCGCGATAGTATCCCGGGAATTAGGAATTCCTGCTGTTGTTGGATGTGGAAATGCAACTTCTCTTATCAGTACAGGAGAAGATATTACCGTAAGTTGCGCCGAAGGTGATGCAGGAAAAGTATATGAGGGGCTTCTGAAATTTACCGTCAATACTACAGACCTTGAGAATATTAGTTTACCAAAAACGCACGTTAAGATGATTGTTGCCAATCCCGATATTGTTTTTGGATACTCCTTTATCCCTAACAAAGGAGTGGGTCTTGCGCGCGAGGAATTTATCATTTCAAATTACATTAAAGTCCATCCGAACGCCCTTTTATATTATGATTCACTCAAAGACCCGGAAACCAAAAGACTTATCGCTGAGCTTACGGTCGGGTTTGCCGACAAATCGGCATATTACGTCGAGAAACTTTCGTATGGTATTGCGATGATTGCCTCTGCATTTTATCCCAATGAAGTTCTTCTACGATTTTCGGATTTCAAATCGAATGAATATGCCGGGCTTGTCGGGGGGTCTGAATTCGAACCGCATGAAGAAAATCCAATGCTTGGATTCAGGGGCGCAAGCAGATACACCGATCCGCATTTTTCCAAGGCGTTTGCATTGGAGTGTCAAGCTGTAAAAAAGGTTAGGGAGGAGATGGGACTTTTCAATTTGCAAGTCATGATTCCGTTTTGCAGAACGCCCGAGGAGGGAAGACGGGTTATTGAGGAGATGGCTGCAAACGGATTGGTCCACAACAAGGAACAGAACTTGTCATCGGGCAACCAGGAGCTTGATAGAAATTTGCACGTTTGGGTGATGGCCGAACTTCCCTCAAATATTCTTCAGGTAGATGAGTTTGCCGATATTTTTGACGGATTTTCAATAGGGTCCAATGATTTGACGCAGCTGACTGTTGGTATCGACAGAGACTCGAAATTGGTCGCAGGAATTGCAAATGAGAATAATAAATCGGTGTATAAGCTCATTCATGAATTGATTACAAAAGCCCACGAGAGGGGGCTTAAAGTTGGTATTTGTGGACAAGGTCCGTCTGACTTCCCTGAATTCGCGGAATTTTTAGTAAGAGAGGGAATTGATTCTATTTCTCTGAGTCCCGATTCGGTTCTCAAGACAATTCTAAAAATAAGGGAAATTGAAGACAGTATGGGAACAACGGAATCCCACGAAGAAGCTCCTCATGAACAAAACGGAGTTCAAGAACAGAATAATTATAATCAGGGCTAATTATTCCTCCAAAAGCGTAACTTTTCTTCTTGAGACTTTTATTTTCCCTTCTTTCTCAAGACGCGTTAGCACTTCAGTAATACGGGATCGTGTTCCCCATATCAGGTCGTCTAATTGTTCCTGAGAAAGAGTAATTTCTTTATTTGGGAAATAACTTCCTAAATGTTGAAGCATATACCATGTTCTTTCATAGAGATTGTGGGATAAAAGGTGTTCAAGGAATGAGTCAAAGTTCCTAATTCTTGTCGAAAATACTTTTAAGAGTTTTAGGGCAATAGTTGGATTGACGTTGATAAGCTCGCGAAAGTCATATTGAGTTAAGACGAGTGCGTATGTTTCCTCGATAGCCATTGCATTAACAGGGCTTGGGTTAGAATCAATAAGACTTAGTTCTCCTACAACTTCGGGAGCGCCCTCTAAATCTATATTGATAATTTTCCCTTCTTGAGTCATGCGGAAAATACTTACGGCGCCTTTATAAATAAAGTAGGCTTCGCTGGTTGCCAACCCCTCTTCCACAAAAATTTCCATTGGTCTGAATACTTTGGGGTACATTTTCTCGGCGAATTTTCGTATCTCCTCAACGGAAATCCCCTCAAAAATAATAAACTGAGATAATATTTTTGCCTTCTCCTCAACTGTTAAATGCAGCGTCGTAAGAGGCAGCATATAATTTCTTTTTGTTTTCATGGGCTTATTATCTCATATTTTTCACAAAAATCAGTTCTCCTGGAAACAAAATACACATGTTTTTATATGAAAACGCCCCCGGGGGTACCGGAGGCGAGTGTGATTGACTGCGACTCGTGCTATTTACACTTGTCGTTGGTGCCATTAAGACACCCTGCTTCGCTGGTGGGCTTGGAGCCCACGTCGTAGAAGACGACCGGTTGGACGTTGACCTTGAGAGGCGCGTCTAGGTATAGGTACTTGAGGCTCGTTGAGACATAGACTCCTTCGGTCGTGAAGAAGAAGATGCCGTCTTCATTGGTCCCGTTGGACCCGTCGTCGGAAGGCGACGGGATGCCGAAGACCTGGCAGCCCTCCTTGCCGTCATCACAGTAGGAGATGATCTGGTAGACGGAGGTGAGCTGCGATTGGTTGGATGAGACCTTGCCCTTGACGGTGAAGTACGAGACTATAGCACCCGTGTCGGACAAAAGGTAGACGTAGCCGACCTTGTTAGGGTCGTTGAAGCGCAACAGCTTTTCGGTCAGCTGTTTTCGCTCAAGACTGTCGTTCATCTGGTCGACGGGGTAGGGACGGCGGTCCCGCAGCTTGGCGTAGTAGGAAGCGACCGTTTGGTCGTCCTTTGCCTGGGTTGCGGTCGTGTCGGTGGACTTTCCACCGCAGGCGCTGGTCAGGATGGCCATTACCACGATGAGAAGTAGAACCATGGACGCTACGTGCTTACGACGCGTGTTCACCTGGATGAGTCCTCCTTGCAGTCGACGGCCGGATTGTTGGTGGGGATGACCTGTGGAAGGTCTTCCGAACGCCAATCACGGCTCGTTATCTTCGTCGCTTCCGCGTTGTAGTCGGCGACGGTCTGTGCGCACTGGTTCTTGAGTCCTGTCAGGACTTGGGAGAGGCGCGAATCTTCGTTGGCGATTGAGCCGATGGCGTTGTCGGTCTTGCCGGCATTGGTAGCACGGAAGTCTGACAGAGTCTTGGCGGCGTTGTTGATCTGGATGTCGAACGCCTTGATGTCCTGGTAGGTCTGCTCGAAGTATTCCTGCTTGGCAGTCCGGTTGTTGACCGAATTGTTGCGCTGGATTTGCTCGGCGCGACCCTTGATGCCGGAGAATCCGGTTTCGATACCCAGAACAGTGCCGTTGATGGCAAGGGTGAGGGCACCCGCAAGGATGGTGATAAGGACCAGAACCCCGAAGAGGTAGAAGATGAGCTTCCCCATTTTCAGGTTGTCGGTGTTCTCGTCGTAGTATGAGCCGGGACGCATGACTTTTGCCTTTCTGCCCTGCTGGGCCAGACTAGGTGGCGGTGAATAAGTAGTAGTTTGTTTACCTCTCTGCCTTATCCAAGGCGGTCCGGGAACTATTTGTAATTCCAAGACTGCCTTGGACAAAATTGAAAGCCATGCTATGGGCTTATTAGCAAAAAGGTTTCGCAGTCAATTGTTAATGTGCTAGATTTAGGTTTTAACTATGCTTATAAGTTATTATTAAATCTCACAAGGCAATTGTAAGAAATAACTACAGGACTATCAGTTCTCTGGAGCAGGAAATTTTGTGCTCTAAGATACAGAAATGCGATGGTATAATCATTTGGTGAAACAAGAAAAAATCGGAGTTTGTGTCCTCGTCTTTAATAAGGAAAAAGAAATTCTTTTGGGTGAGAGACTCAATAGTTATAAGGCAGGCCATTTTGGTGTCCCTGGAGGAAGACTTGAATTGAATGAAAGCCTTTTGGGATGCGCGAAGCGTGAAATCATGGAAGAAACCGGACTCGTAATTGACGCTCTTGAGTATGTTGGAGTAGTAAGAGAATTACAGGAAGATTCAAATTTCATTCACTTCGCTTTTGTCGCAAAAGATGTTGAAGAACAACCCCAAAATAAGGAACCACATAAATGCAAAGGGTGGGATTGGTATCCGTTTGACAAATTACCACACGATATAATGCCCGGGCATCTAGCAGCGTTAACGATGTTTGAAAAGGGGACGACACTCACTGATATAAATAAATCATGATAAAACAAGAAACAATTTCGACAATTCAAAAATTCGTGAAAGGAAAAATGGAAGGGGAAGGGACGGGACATGATTGGTTTCATGTTGAAAGGGTTGTTGCAACTGCAAAACGGATTTGTGTGAAGGAAAAAAATGCGGATAAATTTCTGGTGGAGGCCGCTGCACTCCTTCATGATATTGGAGACTGGAAATTGAATTCGTCAGGGAGAACCGAGGAGGAGATATTAAGAAGTGTTTGTAAAAAACTCGCGCTAGAAAACGAAGACTCAAAAAAAATCATCGGAATAATAATCAATATGTCTTTCAGTGCTAATATCGGGAAAAAGAAACAACTGTCTTTGGAGGGTCAAATAGTCCAGGATGCAGACAGACTTGATGCATTGGGAGCAATTGGCATTGCAAGAGCATTTGCGTATGGAGGAAAAAAGGGAAGGGAACTCTATAACCCATCAAAGAAACCCAAGAAGTTTTCCTCAACACACTCGTATAGGAATTCCGATGGGCCAACAGTCAACCATTTTTACGAAAAATTATTTTTAATAAAAAAACAGCTTAATACAAAAGAAGCGGTAAAAATTGCAACCAAAAGAGAAGCCTTCATGAAAGAGTTTCTAAAAGAATTTTACGCTGAATGGGACGGTAGGCGGTAAATTATGCTTTGCCGACAGTCTCATAAGTGAGCGTTCCTTCCAGAAGTTTTCTGATAGTTGTTTCCGCCTTTTCCTTATGTTCTCCGGTAAGATACGCGTCCATTAACCTTTTTAAATCAATTCCACCGGAAGATGCAATGTCTTTATAAAGTTCTGCGCTGTGTCTCATGTTTCGTTCTCCTGTCACTGGGTTACAGGAAAGCAAGCCAAACTTTTTGGAGTACCCTTCGGTCCATTCAAGATTGTCTACAACCGACCAATACAGATAATGTTTTACGTCAACGCCTTCTTGAATTGCCCGCCACACGGCAACAAGATGTGTAAGGATATAAAATGCGCGGTCATGGTCTTTGTGATCGGCTATTCCGTTTTCGGTGATGATGATAGGTTTGTTGTAATACCTTTTTAGGTATCTCAATAAATTTAGCAAGAAATCGGGGACAATGGGCCATCCATAGTCGGTTATATATGCATTTGGTGCTCTCATCTCACCAAAAAGTATTGTCTGGGGGATTCGTTTTTTCGTAGGTCCAAGGTTTATCTTTATTTTGCGAAGGTCCAAATTGAGAAAGTACCCTGTGTAATAATTGACCGCAATAAAATCCTGAGTCTTTATTGTGTCCCATACATATACAAGCTCACTGTAATAATTCACCAATTTTGTATACCACTTTTCAAAAAAATCATTCGGATTCTCCGGCCTGTCCCATCTGAAGGCAATTGCCATACTTACCTGATTTTTTGAGTCGATATCTTTTATTGTGTGATATGCCCTTTTGTGAGCTGCAATCATATTTTTATATCCTATTAGAGCAGCAAAAATATTGTTTGCCTGAG
>JAYRRJ010000165.1:0-5708 GCA_041910135.1 Candidatus Levyibacteriota bacterium | reverse complement strand
TTATTGTCATTGTTTATATAAGATTTGTAGAAATTGCATTAATTGTTATATTGGCTTTTTGTTCATATCTTTTCAGAAAAGAGTGGCATCTTCTTTTAAGAAAGCGCGTGTCTGTTCTCCTTATAACGTATGTCCTGATGTTCCTGCCGTCAATCTTCTCTTTTATTTCCCAGAGGCTTGAGAATGCCGATACCGCTTTTTATTATGGTGCCCTATTTAGGGAAAGTGCGGCAAGTATATCTATGACCAATGTGTTCAACCTCATGCAATCCTTCGATTTGGTTCTATATGACAACATCCCGTATGCTTTGTGTGGCATTCTCATGTTTGTTTTACTGTTGTTTTTGTTGGTGAAACAAAACCCGGCAAAAAAGACCTCCTTACAGCTTTTCCTAATTTCTCTTTCTCTTTTGGGCATTTCTCTTTACGGTCTTTACAATGTTGCGGGAAGTAATATATATCCTGTTGTCCTAAAGCTTTTCCCTTTTATAACGAACGCACCCGTATGGGCTCTTTATATCTCGCTAATTCCCCTGCTTCTTTTATCAAATCTTCTGATAGTGCGTCGGAAAATTTATACATTTGTCGTATTTATATACCTGGCAATTGCAATTTCACCGCTTCTAAATCTGCAAGATATGAAATTACAGAAATTTGATATGTCGCAACTTCCAACGGCATATAAAAACAGCTTTTTAGTCAATTCTTTCGGTTTTCCTGAGGCGACTTCTTATATTCCCGGAATTTGTTGGAGGGCAGAGTACATGAACCAGAGAAATATACCCACCCAGTGCATAAATTCCGGAATATTTTATCGCCCGATTTCTTATGATAATCCTAGGTTTATTTCCGGTGAAGAGTTTAACTTATCAAAAAAACTTCTTACCGCGACAAATTTAGAAAACATACGTATAACACATAATCTCAAAAATATTATTATTGCGAAAGATATCGTGGTAAAGGAGGGGCCGGGGGGACCCTTGACCGGCGAAAAAGACATACTTAGAATTACCGAAATCGAAAAAGTCATGGCACACGATAATAATCTCAATAGGCAGGAAAATGTAAATTTCAGCTATTATTCCTTTTTGGAGAAGGATGATTATGATTTCTTCCTCTACGCTCCTTTAAAATTAGTACGTGGTCAAGATATATTTGGGGAAAGTATCAGCATACATGAAAGGCCGGTTTTTACGGATGAGAAAATGAGCATAGGACAATCTCCCGAGGTGGAATACAAGACTTCGCCTCTGAACGGTACAAAGATATTCTTAAAAATTAAACTGGCGGATACCAGTCCATTTATTCTGCAACTTAATCAGACCTACAATAAGAACTGGCATTTAAGATGGATAACAAAAGAGGAATTCGAGAAGAACAAGTGTATTAATGAGAATTTTTATTCGATTACAAATAATAAGAGATGCCAAATTTCCATTCCTCCCATGTCTATTGGTGATGTTACCTATTTATTTAGGAGGTCCCTGTCTGAAAATGAACATTTCAAATCCAATTTGTTAAACAACATGTGGTACATAATGCCGGATAAATATGTGAATGGTGTTTATGATAATAAGTATTTATACGCGGTCATAACGTACGACAAGCAGATTTACTTTTCCTGGATGATTATGATTTCATTGATTACAGGCGCCGTTGTTGTTATATTAGTTGGTGTTCAGGAGTTTGGTTCGCTTAAAGCAAAATTTAAACTATGAAAGTGATAGGACGCATTTTTTTTCTTTTTATAATCCCCGTATTGCTTCTGGGGTTTTGGATAGCGGCTCCTGTTGTCCTGAATAACGACAGTCCGTTGCTAATCATGTCATCCAATTACAGCAAAAGTATATTTCGTCCATTCAATGGTAACGAAATTCATGCCCATGAAGAAGTATCGGGTCAATTCAAATCCAAAGAGAACAATCTGGGAATTGTTGCCGTAAGATTCAATACATTCGGCAGAATCAACAATGATGTTGTCATCTTTAGGATAAAGGAGCCAAATAATGATTCCTGGTACTACGAAGGAAAGTATAAGGTCGACCAATTTCAGCCAAACGGACTCTTCACTTTTGGTTTTCCCCGAATTCCTAATTCTGAGAACAAGTCATATCTTTTTGAAATAGAATCAACGAAAGGTGAGAAAGGAGACGCCGTAGCGCTTAGCTATTTCGAGCCGGCGGTGATGGCTAAGTATGCTTATTCAAAAAGCGAGTTGTTCCGTAACAAACAAGAATTACTCGTATTTTCTTTCAAAAAAATAGCCTACTCATACCAGAGTTTTAGTTTTTTCATTTCTTCCTTGCCGTTCTTGCTTCCTTTGGTGTTCTATTCATTTCTGATTTCGATAAGAAAACGGTTCATTAAGAAAAAATATCCTTTTTTTCAGCAAATATTCACATTCATGCTCTTATTAAGTCTGGTTTTTTTGCCTTCAATGTCAACTACATCATTTTTTCTTTTTGTAATGTTTTGGGTTCTTCTTATCATTATTAACAAGCTCGACAGTTCTGTTTCGTTTTTGTATTCTCTAGTTCTGCTTCTGATTACTCCATTTTTGATATTTACCAATCAGCAATATATAGCCGAAAATTTTGCCAGGTGGACGTACTATTTCTTCGCCATCGGCACATTGCAACTTATGTATGAGTTAAAAATGCGACCTAAGGAAATGACAAATTACAAAGATGTTCTCAATGATTTTATCGGAGAGAAGAGATATTCAAGCATTTCTAAAAAAGTAAGAAAGATAAAGAAATAGATTTTTTCTGCCCCGTTAGTGGTTCTAAATTGCATCAAATGATAAAGCTCATCAAATCAACATTCTATAGGGAGAAGGAGACAAAAGAGAAGTTGGTAAAATTTATAGACGAGGCTCAACAGTTAAGTTTTGGAAAAGAGTGCGAAAAATTTGAAAAAAAATTTGCTCATCTTCAGGGAAGGAAGTATTGCGTATTCGTAAATAGTGGAAGCTCGGCAAACCTTGCCCTTATTCAAGCGCTACTTAATACCGGAAAAATTAAAAAGGGTGACAAGGTGGGATTCTCATCTCTCACGTGGTCAACAAATGTGATGCCGTTAATACAGTTGGGTTTGGAAGCCGTTCCAATTGACGTTGAAATAGATACTCTTAATATCTCAAGTAAAAAATTGAACCATACACTTCGAAAACACCGAATAAAAATGTTGTTCATAACAAATCTGCTTGGTTTTACACATGACATAGAGGAGATAAAGAAGGTGTGTGACAAGCAAAAGATAGTTCTTGCAGAGGATAATTGTGAAGCCTTAGGTACTATATATAAAGGAAAGAAGCTGGGTAATTTCGGTTTGGCTGCAACATTCTCATTTTATGTCGGACATCATATGTCAACTATCGAGGGAGGTGCTGTTCTGACCGATAATAGTACCCTTGCTGCGCAATTGCGAATTGTACGTGCCCATGGTTGGGATAGAAATCTGACTGAAAAACGGCAACTTCGGATGCGCGATAAATTTAGGGTTAATTCAACTTTTTATTCACGATACACTTTTTATGATTTAGGATTTAACCTGCGTCCGACAGAAATAAACGGATTTATCGGAAACACACAGATAAAGTATCTCGATGAAATTATCAAAAAACGAAACAAGAATTTCTTGGAACTTTCCGCCTTCATCTACTCAAAAGACAAATATTTTCCGATACGTTATAATCATATCGATTTGGTATCCAATTTTGCGGTACCCGTAATCTGTAAAACGCGGGATATCCG
Source organism: Candidatus Levyibacteriota bacterium (assembly GCA_041910135.1). Lineage (GTDB taxonomy): Bacteria > Patescibacteriota > Microgenomatia > Levybacterales > GWA1-39-11 > JAUSNA01. The sequence continues at coordinate 1,953 of JAYRRJ010000165.1, read as the reverse complement.
AGATGAGTTGGTCGAAAAATGTAACGGAAAATTAGAAATACGGCCTATTGTTGGAGGAGATATAACCCAACAGCCTTTTTTTACGAAGTATGTTTCGGATTTTTCCGATGAAATTAAAAATGCCCGACTTGTCCATGCCCAAGGGTTATATTTTGGAAACAATCCGGAGCTAACGCAAAAAGAGATTAAAGAAATTAAGCGAATTTTTTCGTAAGTTTTAAAACACATTATGAAAGTACTTGTAACAGGAGCAGCAGGATTTATGGGAAGCCATCTGGTCGATGCGCTCGTTAATAAGGGACATGATGTGTACGGAGTTGACGATCTTTCGGGAGGGTATAAAGAAAATATAAATCCCAAGAGTACCTTTATAAAACTCGACCTTCGGAACAAGAAAAGGACCGAAGAAGTCGTTACAAAAGTCAAGCCCGAACTGGTTTTTCATTTGGCGGCTGATGCAACGGAGGGGAGAAGTCAATTCACTCCTGTTAATTGTACTGAGCGTAATTACTTTGCATATCTGAATCTTCTTGTTCCGTGTATCAAAAACGGAATGAAAAAAATAGTTGTCACAAGCTCCATGAGTGTCTATGGAAGTCAAAAAACTCCTTTCGATGAAAAAATGCCAAAGAGACCGGATGACATCTACGGAATCTCAAAAGCCGCTATGGAGGATGCGACGATGATATTGAGTGAGGTCCATAAATTCAAATATGTCATCATTCGTCCTCATAATGTATATGGGCCTCGCCAGAATATGGCCGACCCTTATAGAAATGTAATTGCAATTTTTATCAACTGTCTTCTCAATAATAAGAATTACTATATATATGGAAAAGGAAATCAAAAAAGAGCATTTTCTTACATCGATGATTTTACCCCTTATATATTGAAGGCCGGACTTTTGTCAAAAGCTGATAATCAAATTTTCAACATCGGTCCTACGCAAGAATATACGATAAAGCAATTGTCGGAAATTGTTTTACGGCAATTTTTTCCCGATGGTAAACTATCAAAGCATTTAGTTCCCAAGAACTTGCCCATTCGTCCGAAAGAGGTAGTTGACGCGTGGTGTACGGTTAAAAGAGCGGAAGAAGTATTGGGCTACAAAACGACGGTTACTCTTGAGGAAGGGGTTAAAAAAATGATAGCATGGGCAAAAGAGCAGGGCCCGAAGAGATTTAAGTATTTGGACAATTTGGAGCTTGATAACAAAGACACACCGCTTGTTTGGAAGAAGAAATTAATTTAACCTACACTTGGTATTTTTCAACAATTCCCGAAACATTCTTGCGCTTTTCTTTCCCCTTCAAAAAAGGGTATTATTGGTATATGGACAATAATATTGCGACGGAAATTGCTGTTGTGGGGATAACGTATCAGCCGAAATGGTACGGTGGACCGCTTAAAAGTGTTAAACACACGGATAAAATAAGGGGAGACCTTATTTTGTATTCGGTACGGTTTGCGGTAGGAGTCGGTCATAGAGTTGTCCTGGTTGATGGAGGAAGTGCAAAGACATTTATCGCAGAACTTAAAAAAATCCCTGGGGTAAAACTTTTTCAATCAAAAGTTCCCAAAAGGTCACCAAATAGAAGAAAAGCTATTTTTGAAGCCTCAAAAATTGAGGGAATCAAGGCGATTGTTATGACTGAAATCGAAAAAGTTTCATTGATAACGGACTGCATGAGTGTTATGGTAAGTCCAGTTCTTCATGGGGATGCCGATGTTGTTATTCCAAAAAGAGAGGAAGCACTTTTTAAGAAAAGCTATCCTGACTACATGTTCCAATCCGAGGTGGAAGGGAATTTGATGTATAATGAAGCTTTGCGGGCAAATGGATTGCTCTCATCGCATCAGGATGACCTTGACGTCTTTTTCGGAGCTCGGGTGTTTCGAAATGACGCAAAAATGCTGAAATTTCTGCTTTCTCACTATGAAGCGCACCCATTC
>JAYRRJ010000164.1:0-11378 GCA_041910135.1 Candidatus Levyibacteriota bacterium | reverse complement strand
GACCAATTATCATATTTTAGAGAGTTTTTATTAGTTCTGTAATGAGGCGCAACATACGTCCCATTCCTCTTTGTATACCCCTTGACTCTCACTCTAGCAAATGCTGGTTCTACAACTGCTCCAAAGAGGAATATTCCTACTAGAAATGTGAGAATTGCTTTTTTGAAGTTCATAATCAGATTGTAATACTATTCCTTAAAAAGTCAATTTAGCAGGTGTTTTCGGTCTTTTCTGAAATTGAATGTCTAAGTTTGTTCGAAGATTTTTTTGACTAATTCTTTTCTCGCATAAAAAGCTCGGGAGGTTGAACCGTGCCCTGCGCCTTTTGTTCGGGCCTGAATCCATTTTCCATCTTTCCCTGTAAGCGCTACAAAACCTTGAGTTCTTAATTTATTTCGTATGAATTCATAGTCTTTTTCTATTTCTTTAATTAATGTGTCAGTTTCAAGAAAATCAAGGCTCGTAACATCAATCAATTCCGCATCTTCAGCATTTTTCCCATGCCATCGTACAGCACAAAAAACAATTGCTTTTAATTTGTACCAGCAATGACTTTCAAAAAAAGACTGCTCCAATAACTCTTTCGGGTTTAGCATAGTAATTGCCATTGTTTCTTTTGGAACAAGATTTCCTCCTACTTCATAAAAACTAACGCTTTTTAGCTCAAAAGAGAGACCATTTGGGGCTTTCGTGTTATTGTTGCTTAGTCCTGCGAGGCGCTCAAGAACGAGACCTTTCCAACCTTTATTTTGTTTTCCTGTTTCGTAAGTGGTGATTCCAAATTGGAGAGCAAGTGTGCGCAAATCCTGTCCTATATATTTTTTTAAATTCTCAATCGCTTGTAGACGGGTTATTATTTGCATATTTAAAAAGCAGATTGTCCAGATCCCTATATCGCTTAATCGATAGTTTAAGGTAATTTTCTTCCGTGTCAATTCCTATAAATTTTCTTCCCAATTTTGCAGCGGCAATTCCCGTTGTCGAGCTTCCCGTGAATGGGTCTAAAATAACGCTGTCTTTATTCGTGCTTGCCAAAACTATCCTTTCTAAAAGCGCCAGAGGTTTTTGAGTTGGATGCTTCCCGTATTTTTTCTCCTCTGGTTTTGGCGTGCCAATTGCCCACACGCTTCTCATTTGTTTTTCCGCTTTTTTTATAAAGTCGGATAAATGCCAATTCCCCTCTTTCATAGCTTTGTAATTAAAAATGTGTTTGGCTTTTTTGTCTTTTCTTGCCCAGATGAGGGTTTCGTGGCTTGCCGTAAAATATCTACCTGACAAATTAGGGGATGCGTTTGGCTTGAACCAGGAAATGTCATTTAATATGTGGTACCCTGCTTTTTGAAGCGCGTATCCACACTGATAAATTGAGTGGTATGTTCCGCTTATCCAAATTGTTCCGTGAGGTTTTAGAATTCTTTTTACCTCATTTATCCATTTTTCATGAAATTCCAAATCATTTTCAAACCCCTTGCTTTCATCCCACTTCCCTTTGTGGACACTCACCCTTTTTCCAGCATGAACCGTGAACCCACCATTTGAGAGGTTGTATGGGGGGTCAGCAAAAACCATATCAAAATGGTTGTCCGGGAATTTCTTCATAAGTTCTAAAGAATCACCTTCATAGAGTGCAAAATTATTATCGAGGAAATACGGCTTCATGGTAATTCAATATATCACAGCTTATCTGGAAACAAAATGGAACAAAATGAACAATTTTTTGAGGCTGGTTATTTTAACTTTTTTTGAAAATATGCTGTTGATTCCTCATCAATACCCATCATTTCAAATCCCAATTTTTTGTATAGATGCACCAGTTTTTCCTCTTTTGCATTCGTATCAAGTCTAAGATATTTTAATCCCTTTTCTTTCCCTTTCTTTGATGCAAAATCAATCATTAGTTTTGACAAACCCAACCCCGAAAATTTTCTTGCAACCGCAAGCCAATGAGCATACAGTGCTTTTTCCTTTTTCCCACGGTCTATATGTTCCCAACTTTGATTTCTTTCATTTTCCTGCAATATCATTGCTGCCGCTGGAACCCCATGAACCAAGCCACAATAAAATTCGTTGTCTTCAGCATAGTCTGCGAAAAACTTAGGGTTCATATTCTCTGATTTCCACCATTTCGAGTGAACTTTTCCTACAGACTCAAGCCATAGTGACGCGTCGAACAAAACGGCAATTGCCCCATCCTTATCTTGAACGATATCTAAATTGTATGACATACAAAAGATTATACTCTCCTAAATTTTATTTTTTTGAGGCTGGAGATTTTGAAATTGTATAATTACAGAATGCGGGTTAATGTAATTGTGCATCCAAATTCCAGGAAGAAACGAATTGAAAAAGATATCATGGGGCAACTGAATGTCTATGTTACCGCTCCCCCCATTGAAGGACGCGCGAATATAGCGACCATCGAAGCGCTTTCAGATTATTTCAAAGTGAAAAAGAATGCGGTGACGTTTATCTCCGGGCAAAAATCCCGCCTCAAACTTTTTGAAATTGAAATTTAATTTTCTGCCCAATTTTTCTATACCGAGAAGGCCGCGTTTTGGAAAATGACGCTATACGTCAATGCATCCTCGGCTTTTTTTGTTGTGTCTTTTTCTGTTCTAAAATCCTCAAGTTTTTTGAGGAATTTTTTTATATACGCCTTTTCTTCAAGTTTCTCTGCCTCGGTTTTTCTCTTCAAAGCTTCCTCCAAAAATCTGTCAGCCATGCGATATGAACCCCTATGATAGCCCTGAGCTACGCGTCTTAAGTCGAGTGCAAGCGATGAAAGTATCAATTTTCTATCATTCATATAATTCTTTGAAGAAAAACTTCGTCAGTTCTTCGTATTTCGTTCTAATTGTATCACTTTGGATTTCATTACTTGTGTTGTTGTCTGTCGGTCTAATATTTATAAACGAATTAAAATCTATTGTCTTTGTTTCCAAATCAATTCCACCTCCCCAAAGGTTGGATTGCTTCGAACCTTTCTCAAGTAATATTTTCTCAGAGTCAAAATGCCTATCACATCCGGCCGAACATACCTTCTTTTCAATATCAATCACCGTTTTTATGTAAATATCGAAAATTTCGCGCAGTCTTTCAATCTCTTCCTTTGTAAAGGGAGTGTCCTTGGTAACAATCATGGATAAATTCTATCACATAAAAAAGTTAACACTAAATGGATAGAATTTTTCTGAGGCTGGATTTTTTCCTTTTTTTGTTTTGCGGTTCAAGGAAGCGCGCCTGAATTGTATATTTGCCAGTCTGTGCCAATAAATTTGCCATTTTCAGAATTTGCGCAAGATCCTCTGTTTTGCAGTTCAAGGAAGCGCGCCAGAATTTTCCGACTGTTAGTGAAGGCGGGGGACTCCTCGTAAACTCGTCGAGGAGGGGGTAGGTTTCACACCCTTCACAAAGGAGGAAAATTAGCGACCCTTGATTTGCAAAGAGTTTTTGGGTCTATTTTTTCTTTGAGGATTTGAAAAGAAGGGATAGAACGGTAAAAATGAGCGTGAGGGAGAAAAGGATTGGAATTAACTGTCCACATTTATTGGCAACCGAGCATGAATAGTCGGTTGTAATACCAAGAAAAATGAAAGCCGCAAGAACCACATAAACCGCCCATACTGCTTTTTGTTTTCTATTTCCGAAAAAATTATCCATATTGTCTTTATTCAATCTTCAGATTTTGATCGGAAGGAAGTCCGGCCTTTCTTCTCAACTCATACAGCCGCCCCCATTGGAAAAGGATTTCGTCTTTCTTTTGTTTGTAGCTTGATATTGCATTAGTTAGTTCTTGGGGATTTGTAGACCATTGAGACGTGTCCGTTATGATATCCATGTCCTGCTGCTGGAGGTAAAAAAGTTTTGAGAGTCCTTGATAATTACTGAGAACATCCGTCAGCTGGGCATTCCTTTCCCCCTCCTTTTGCGAAGCCTTCTCGTTGATGTACCCGCTTTGGGAAATGGAACCGAATATAAAACCCAGACAAAATACCCCAAAAACAGCCACCGTTCCCCACGCAACACGGCGAATTCTTTTGACAAGCTTAAAAACAAAACCGGAAAGTCGGGAAAATTTGAATCTCTTTTTGAGTCTCTTGCTCATTTAGCTTGATTATATGCCCCAAATTCAATTTTTCAACCCATGCTAGTTTCTGCATTACTTGTCGGTCGAGGCGAAAAAAAGTTTTTTAGAGTTATTTCGGAAGCAATACACTTTGAGCTTTTGGGAGAACTTTTGCTTCCAACACATCGAAATATCCCAAGGGGTTTCCATCAACTGTCATTCCGATTTTGTCATTGGGAGCAGTCTCAATGACAAGTCCCTCTCTCATTTTCTCCCTCATCAAACCTCTCCCCTCACTCATATGAAGGAGAATTCTTCCGAATTCGGGTAAAAAATGAAAAGCAGTTCCCCCACAAAAAATGAAGGCTCCAGTACTCCATCGCTTAATGAAACGTCATCCCTCACCGTAAGTCTGCCGTACTTTCTCGAGTTGCCTATCACTCCTATCAGCATATTTGTAGAAAATTCCTCCCCGTCAAGCGTTATGTGGGCATTATGCCCGCGGTAAAACCATCCGTCTTTAAGACACCGCGCAAAAACTTTATAAAAAGTAGCTTTCCCACTATCCTCTCTTACAGTTTCCGGCATATGGACCTTCATGTATTCCTCACTGTCAAATCCCAAGTTCGCAAACTGCAGGAACTTGTTCCCGTTTACCTCACCAAGGTCTACCCTTTTTTCGTGCCCTTGAAGCATAACTTCCCCCGCTTTTGAAATGTCATTTGGAATTCCCATTTCTCTTGCCCAAATATTCAAAAAGCCCGTTGGGATATTTCCGACAACAACATCACTTCCGACAGTTCCATTGACGTCCTCATTCATGGTTCCGTCTCCACCGACCACAATAATTGTAGGAATTCCTTTTTCAACTGTCTCTTTTGCGATGTCTGTAGCGTGTCCCGGCTCAAGAGTTATTCGCGGGGTGACAAAATATCCATTGGTCTCAAACGCACTCATGACGTTTTCCACCTCACGCCGGTTTTGGTTGGTAAGTCCAGACCCTGCGGTAGGATTGATGATAAATGCTACATCTCGGTTCTCAATATAACCCATAGTAGTGAATTGTATCACGAATGAGCTCAAAAAACACAAGCCCTGTTAGATTCCGGAAAGTTGAGGACGAAAGTGTGATTGCGGTACATGTTCCATATCTTCTCCACCGGGGATATCGGGATCCCAATATATATATGTTGCTTTTCCAAGCATCATTTCTCGAAAACTTTGAGGACCGATACGAAATCCCGATGCATTTATTTCTTCCCCGACAAGTGTCTTTTCCAAAACATTATCTCCCGCCTGTAAAGTAAAAGCTACGGTGTTAGGGTCTACAACCCTTAACTCTTTGGCAAATCCCTTGTCCTTAATCGGCAAGACTGTTCCAGAAGGTAAGTCGTCTCACTCACCACGGATGAGGCCGCCCAAATATCTGGTTTCTTTTCCTATTGTCATGCGAAGTATTGTACTATTTTTTGAACCTGAAATCTATTTCTTTTTATAATCGTGGATGTATTGAAGAAAGTAATTCAATTGCCTGGCATCCTCTTCCGGGCGTTGGCGGATATACCAGGATAATTCCGCACCAGAGATGAGAACAGACTCAAGATGAGTAGTCAAAAGGTCAATTTTGTTTCTCATTGAGATATGAAGCTCATCGCAAATGCTTGAGAATTGGTCGACGGAAATCTTGTAGTCAAAAAAATCCTTTCTTGCCATAAGGAAAATCTTTTCAATTTCCTCGAAAGATTTGGGCTGTTTTATGCCTAGTTCTTGGAGATATTTCCGGTAAATTTTCTTGTACTCCACCCCAATATTCTACCACCTATCCTGCAACCGGGAACCTCACATTTTTGAAGATTATTATTGCGACTTATGAACTACCCTTATATCCACTTCTTGCCCGCGCCGAGCCAAAATCGAAAGTCGAAATTCCTCACCATCCGAAAGTTGAGCGACACTCTCCCATGCTTGTCCGTGAGGAACAAAGGTTTCACTTCTTGAGAGGAGAACATTTCCGGGGTTCACCGCTTTTCTGACATTTGTTTTACTGTTGTCGGGGCTGCAGGCAAAAGCATACAATTCCCTTGCCTCACCGGGCAAATAATTGGTGAATGTGGATTCATCTCCTGGCTGAACAGTTTTTACTCCTACCCACTGCCCATCAGGGTTAAGTATCTCCAGATGTGATGTCATGGTGCAATTATAACAAAAGGTCTAAACTTTCCACATACTTGAGGTGAAATCTATAAATTCACTGGTTTAGGAGTATCTCCACTTGCCGAGTTGCCGAGGTTTCCTGCGTCGGTTTGGTGGATGATGTGGCGGAAATTGACTCCGTCTTCCTGAAAAGAAAGAGCCAGTTGTTCGCTGTATCCGGTCCTCACGTCCTGTATGGGCTGTGGAATAGGTCTATGATTTGCCTCGCTCACAACTGATAAAAGTCCATCCTCATTGTCAAAAACGAATAACGCGGAATCTACGGAAAAAGTACCCATCCTTCGCTCTACCCGTTTTACACTGATGTCAAAATGCGTATCAAAGACGTGACCTCTTGTAACACTAACGCCGGAAGGCGCAACTTCTCGACCTTCCTCCAGTACTTCAAAAGTGGGATTAAGTCTTCTTCTTTCTTCTTCAGCCAGAACTTTCCCCGCCTGGTCCTGAACCCAAGAAAGGTAGTCCTCTTGAGACATTTCTCCGGATTTTATTTTTCTGAATGCATACACAAAAGCAGCGGGTGTTTCAAAATATTATCTGCGCCCATTTGTTCTTGTAAATCAACTTCAACTGATGACATATTGTAGAATTCTAATCCTTGAAAATGTGATAGTCAAAGGGGGAAATTATTCTCCACCCGTTATGTCGAGGTCTTTCTTGACAACTGCGGTCTTGCCGTCTTTGAGGGTTAGTCTTATGAGAAATGAAATTTTCTTTACCCCTTTGTCATACTTACAAGTGCCCGAGCTGCAGGTTCCGATAGTAATTTTTCGGTCAATTGACGTCTCTCCTGGATTGACGTCACCGGAGCCGATAGCGCCTTTTGGCACGGCCTCTCCGTCAACGATAGCATCATAGCTCATCTCAAAGTCAAAATGGGTGAATTTTGAGACGTCGGTTATCTTCATCTCTACCTCGGTAAGTGCTTTATTCGGCGTCAGCTCAAGCCCTATTTCCTCAGGCTTCATCTGAAGAGCCTGCTCTTCAGGAGTCTCCTGAACAACCGGCTCTTTTGCTGCTTTCTGCTTTGAGACGAACATATATCCTGCAACCACGACTATCAAAACAACCGCAGCAATGCCTATGAGAGCCATTTTGTTTTTCATCAATTTCTTCATGATGTTACATTCTACTCAAAGAAATTAAAATAAGTCAAGAAAGGTTATACCAGCTTATCTTGGATAAAGTTGCGAAGCTCAGAGACATTCAGTCTCACCTGTTCCATAGTGTCGCGGTCTCTCACCGTCACCGTATCACTCTCAAGGCTGTCAAAATCAACCGTTATGCAGTAAGGCGTTCCTATCTCATCTTGTGCCAAGTATCTTTTTCCGATATTGCCCCTCGCGTCGTATGACACTAGGAAAGTTTGCCGAAGGTCATTATAAATTTCGCGAGCCTTGGCAACCAACTCCGGCTTGTTGGCCAAAAGTGGGAAAACGGATGCTTTGTATGGCGCGACTTTCGGAGAGAATTTAAGAACAACCCTTCCCTCTTCCTCTGTGTAAGCATCTGAGAGCGCCATCAAGAATATGCGGTTTATTCCGACTGCAGGTTCGATAACGTGGGGGAGTATTTTCTTTCCGGTCTGTGAGTCAACAACCCTTAATTCCTTTCCGGACCCTTTCTCGTGCTGGGAAAGGTCATAATCCGTTCTATATGCAAGTCCCCATAACTCCTTAAACCCAAATGGGAATTTGTATTCTAGGTCCTCTGTCCTTTTACTATAAAACGAGCGCTCCTCGTCCGAGTGTGTCCTCCACCGCAGGTTGTCCGCGTTGATTCCGATTTTTTTGGTGACAAATTCCCACATTTCTTTCTTCCACCCTTCATACAACTCTTCCCAATTTGACTCTTCCGGGTCGAAGAAGAATTCAATCTCTCCCTGCTCAAATTCGAGGGTCCGAAAAACAGAATTTCCCGGCGTTATTTCATTTCTGAAGCTCTTTCCAAGTTGTGCAATACCGAATGGAAGTTTGACTCTATTTGACTCCAATACGTTTTTGAAATTGACGAACATTCCCTGTGCAGTTTCCCCTCGAAGGTACGCGAGACTCTGGTCCCCCTCAACTATTCCCATGTTGACAGGGAATAATAAATTGAATTTTCTGACCTTTGTCCACTTATCCCCTTTATTCTCCTCACAATTCGGACACCCGACTTTAAAAAGATGGATGAACTCATCCATCTTCGACTCGCTCCATCCCTCAACCTTTGCATTTTTTATCGCATTCTCCAATTCGTCTGAAGAAAGCTCGCTCAACTTCACTTCTTCATTTCCCAAACGCTCCCCGTTGTTCTCGATAAAATCCTCAAGCAGGTGGTCTGCCCGCATCCTTAATTTGCAATTTTTACAATCAACCAATGCATCCGCAAATCCTCCGACGTGCCCCGATGCCTTCCATATCTCCTGGTGGGAGATAAGCGACGCCTCAAGACCGACAATATCGTCTCTCCTGTGGACAAAATTTGCCCACCACATATCCCTAATGTTTCGAAGAAGTTCCGTTCCGACGGGTCCGTAATCATAAGTGTTTGCTACTCCTCCATAAATTTCGCTTCCGGGGTAAATAAATCCCCTGCGTTTTGCAAGGGCAACAATTTTTGAAAGTGAAGTATTTTCCATTTGAGGCTATTGTACCAATAATCTGAGGCTTTGGGAAGGACTAAATAACCTCCAATGCATTATCAAAATTACCGATGATGCGGGATTTCAACTTCTTCTCAATAAGGCTCTCGATAAATGTGCGGGCATCACGTTCTGTATTGAATTTTTTGGATACATTCCAGTACCCAAGTACTGATAAAACTTCCGTCTCAAATTGCAATAACGCCTCATCGTGTGCCTGCCCATCCTCAAGAAAAACCCCGACCAGGTCAAATAATTCTTTGTTGGTCTGCCCATACGGGCAAAGCGCATTGATAAGCTCGCACACTAAAAATGCGACTTCGCATTGTTTGAGAGTATCTTTCCTCCCCTCGTATGAATTGAGTAATTCTATTTCTGTCAGGATAAAATTCTTGGCGGTCTTGACCGAATGAAAACGAACCAAATTGAGAAGTTCTATGTGGGAAGAGCGGCGACTTGTTATCTTTCTGACCCCTTTTGCTAGGACCTCTACCTTGCCGTTATTTTGGGTGAAAAAGGTTACAAATCTGTCCGCTTCGCCTAAATTGACGCGTTTGACGACAAATCCGGTGTCGTTAAGATATATCATGAAGTTTAAAAACCGGTAAGCTTGAGTTCCGTATCGGTCCGTACGTCTATAGACTGCACCTGATGTCCATTGACATTTATGACAGTCGGGATATTTTCTATTCCGGGCTGCTTTTGGATAAGAAGCGGCAGAGTGTGGTCGCTTACTTTGAAAGGCAATGTGTATTCATAGCTCATCGTCGCCTTACCCAATGGATTGACGGTAAAGAACGAGTCAAAAACAGTCTTACCCAACTCATCATTTGTACCGACCTTCACCTGTGACCCCTTGGAGGAGTTCAGAGTGCTTCCCTTCGGAACCAAAAGTCTCTGGTAATTTCTCAAAGTCGCATTCAGACACAATCCTCCCCGTTCTAAATTACAGTCAGAATACGGTTTCGGATTTTTGTAATCGATAGTCACCTTTTTCGTTATCTTTCCGTCATTACTTGTGGTGTAATCTATCGTCATGGATTTCGTGACAAAAAGATTGGACTTTTGACCTCCGAAATTCGCATCGTTCACATACAAATAATCCCCTTCAAAGTCCTTTACCCGTCCCGCCCAATTGAGCGCTTCTATCCCTTTTTGTGCTTCATTGTCATAGAGATAGAACATGATGTTCTTCTCATTGGCATCAACTATAAATTGCTGGAAAAGTCTTCCCCAGTATAATTTTGGAGACGAACGGAGCGCCTTATCAAGTGTTGCAATCATTAGGTCTCCCAAAAGACCTTTTCTATTGGTCTTTACATAATTGACCGGACGCGAGATCTCGTTTTCCAACGAATACACGACCTGAGGACAGCCGCACGCCGGGTCATTGTCTGCGGTAAATTTCAATCCTCCTGCCTCAACCTCACCCAAAATGCGGATGATATTGACGAAAAAGTGAGTATCAATTGCAATGATGCCGTCAACATCCGACTTCTGACGCGACTTTTGGTACATCGAATTAAAGTCTTTCATAGAAACGATAAAGTCGGGAGACAAATTAATATCTCTTATGTACGCTTGACCGACGGTTGGGAAATATTTACGGATAATTGGGGAAACCGCAGGGCGGGAAGTAATGCTGTCGTCTAGAGAATAAATATCCGAAGAATTATCGATTTGAATATTTCCTTCCTCAACTTTGAATACCGAGTAATACGTCAAGAATCCACCGGTGGGTCTGAGTTCTGCGTCGTTTTGGAAAAGCATGAGATATCTTTTGCTTTCCTTTTCCCCAAGAAGCGACGGAAGTGCTTTTATCAAAGGCTTTCCCTGACCGACCGCAACGACAGCACCGTCCGTTATGTCTTTTATCTGCTGTGCCCCGTCACGGAACTTTTTCATAGGACCAATGGGTGGATAATGCCCCGGGTTCACCTGGTCAACTTCATCTTTGGCGAGCTTTAATTTCTCCTCTATCTTATCGATTTGCGGGACAACTTTGCCCATGGTCTTAACAGCCGTTCTTATCCTGTCCTGCGCCGTTCCGCCGGTAAATGTACCTTTTCCCTTGAGTCCCAAAACATCTACGTAAGGGATAAGCGCATCAGCAGTCACTATTCCCGCGTCAACTCCATAGGAAGAAGCCTTCACCAGATGCGACGCGTCACTATAGTATCCCCCGATAAAAGGCACTATCTTCAGGTAGGTAAGTCCGTTGAGTTTTTTGTCCAAAGCGGTAATTTCCGTTTGGGTTTTTGCCAACTCGTCCCGTGCTGCGGCGATATCCTGCTCTTTTAGCTTTGCAAAAGCAATGCTTGCCTGAGCCTTTGTCTTCATTGCCTGCTTATAAACCCCAATTCCCTGAACGGTGACAACGATTATAAAAAGTAGTAAAACACCGACAATCCCTCCAACCCACATCAAAAGTTTTTTATTCTTAAATTTGAATGGAAGCTTTTTCCGTCTCCG
>JAYRRJ010000163.1:0-13056 GCA_041910135.1 Candidatus Levyibacteriota bacterium | reverse complement strand
TCCGCTTCTTTTGATAGCATCGATAAGAAACGCGGTCTCGACGATAAAAGAATCAACATTGGGAGTAACAGAGGCGGTCTTTAAAAAAACTACGTCTTTTTCAACCACACTTTCGGAAAGCCGGATTCGCCGTTCTCCATCGGGAAAAACGGTAATCTCAGGGAAATGAAGTGGTGATGATAGAGCGGCTGCTAAGCCTTCAGATAATTCCTTATTTTGGTCGTCACCAAATAAAACCATAAGATAATGTACTGGCTACCTTATAATTTTGTTTTGCTAAACAAAACTAAATTCTTTCTAATTACGAAGCCAGATCTATCTGCAGCGAAGCGGAAGAAAGAATCGCTTCAAAACACTTTGCTTTTTCGTTAGAAAATGCAAATCTTATAATGAAGTGCGGTTCTTATTGACCAAGTCCGCTTAAAAGCTCTTGAAGTCCTCCACCCATCTGTTGCATTTTCTGGGCGGATTTCTTTTGGGCTTTGTCTACTGCTTCATTTACAGCATCCCGTGCGTCTCTCATTTCCTCACCGTTGATCTCTAAGGATTTGACTTTCATATCACCCGACATTACGATTTTTACTCTTCCCTTCTCAACTTCAACCTCAATTTGTGCGAGTTCGTCCTGAATTCTTTTTGCTTGGTCGCGGAGTTTTTTAATCTCTGCTGCTTGTTTGAACGGATTTATCATAAAAAAGTAACACCTCCTTTATCTGTGGTACAAGAGTACCAATTTTTTCAATAATTGGCAAGCATTATTGCCTGCCAAAAAAACCACCAATCTCTGTGGGTGTATCCATTGTGATTAAATGATTCATTGCATATGCAAGACCATATTCAACGTCGGGTTCCATTTGTCGAGCTGCCTCATATATAGAAGGATAATATGGCTCAAGATTGAGGCTTCGAAAGTCAACGTTGTTGGGACGTCTTCTGTTCAGCTCCAAAACCCTCCCCATAACAGGCATGGTAAACGGCCGGTTATTTGACGAGGATAACAAGGTTTTGACTCCAATCCAACGAAGATCGGAAAATTCACAGGGATGCTGCGGTTCAAAAGGCATTGTGTCGCTATTTCCGTCGTACTTTAAAAGAAGTGTTGCAACCCACACGTCGGGCATCACTTCCAATTGGTCAACCACCCCCGCAGAATACATACGCCCTCTCAAATTCGGCATTACCCTATCGGTCGTAATCTCTGTCAAAAGCGCGCTCACAAACCCGCCTTCCTGTTCCAATTCATTGGGTTTTAATGTCTCAAAGGGAATAGAGGTTTGTCCTTTCAGCTTCATAGTTGCAGGCTTAGTAACCTGCTCTGTTCCCACTAAAAGTCTTCCGTCTTTTGAGACGATAACCCCTGCAACTGCTTTTATTTTGTCTTTTTTGAGTTCACTTTCAGGGACGAGTCCGTGAGAGTAATACCCCTCTTTTCGTAAATTCATTTCACTACTGTCACAAATCTTGAGTTCTTCCCTTTTAATGTCTGATAGAGCTCATTTTTTCTGGTCCCGTTAAGGATGATTGTAGGAATACCTAATTTACCAAGCTTTACCGCTTCTTCGACTTTGTGCATCATACCTCCTGTCACGTCGGTTGTTTTTGAGGTGAATAGATGCTTTTTGACCGTTGCGAAAGTGAGTGAGGAAATTTGTCGGATTGTCTTACCCAACTCGTCATAAACACCGTCCGTTACACCTACCTGAATTATTTCCTTGATGTTTATTTTTTGTCTTGCAAGAAATAACGCTACGTGTCTTGCTGCAACTTCACCCGAGAAGATAGTCGTCTGCCACGAAGTATCCATAATAACGTCCCCATAAAGCACCGGAACAAGCCCCTGAGAAAAAGCTTCCAGTACCGGCTCAAGGTTGCTTTTTTTCAAAGCTCCGCTTTGGGAAAGAAACAAACTGTTGGGCCTGAATGATACCGCAGGAATTTTTGCTTTTAAAAGTTCCTGCATAACAACCCTATTCATTTCCATCGCGTCCAAAAAAACTTTTGCAATGCCAAGAGTGTTTTTGTAGCCTTTTTTCCCTCCGTATTTTTTAGCACTCGTATGTGCGAAGCTGCCCTGACCGTGAACGACAACAACCGGGACGCCGGCCTTTTTTATCTCGTGTGCCAACCTCTTGAGCGTTATAAGGTTTGGGGTGTAAGGTTTGGTTTTATCGGTTATAATAGAACCGCCAAGTTTGACAATTGTGACTCGCTTTTTCATAGTTTTTCACGACCAAGTGAGTATTATATAAGATAAGGCAGAACTATACAAATGAGCTCAATCACAAAAAATACCAGCCCTTATTACAAACAAAAACAAATGATTGCCAGAGTCGACAAACAGGGCAACATTCTGGGCGAAATCGAAAAATGGGAGGCACATAAGAAAGGAATTTTGCACCGCGCCATTTCAGTAGCTCTTTTGTATAAAGGGCAATACGTCATCCAGCACAGGAAGCACATCGCATTTGACGGAACATACGACATCACTGTTTCGTCCCACCAGCTTATGATCAACGGGCAAATGGAAGACACGGTTGAGTGTACGCTGCGCGCACTAAAACGTGAATTCCAAGTTGACATAAAGGGGCTTAGAAAACGTCCGGCTATCGAGGGATTTGTATATTACAAAGCAAAAGACAAATTCAGTGAATTTACGGAGCACGAGATAGACGACATTTTAATTGCAGAACTGAAAGCGCTCCCCAACCCTAACTATGAATTCGCTTACGGATATTCGCTCGTCACAAAAGACGAGCTGAAAAGAAAAGAATCCCGCCTATACCAAAATCTCGCTCCTTGGGTTAAGGTAATGCTTGAAGAGAAAAAGATTTAATTTTTACCATATTTACCCTCAATCTGTTATAATTTCCCTGAATTTTAATCCAAACAAAGACAATAGCTGCCTTTTAAAGGATGAAATTTTTGCACTTTGAAATGTGTTGCAAAAAAATAACACCCTTTTGCCGGTGGCTTCGTATTTACATTAAATTGTAAGTAGGGAGCCACTTTTGGCAAGAGGGTTGATATGAACTGTGCCCCCCAACTTAAAGAAACGCTGGTTCAGATCTTCCCAAGGGAAGCTGACCGCCAGCACTGGCTTCAAAAGCCAAACGAACTTCTTTGCGGCAATGTGCCGCAGAGACTTTTAGACCAAGAACGCACCGAGCAAGTCCTCGAAGCATTGCATCTACAGCTTGGAAACGTCCTCGGCCGCGCAACCACCAAACCCTCTGCGGGCTTTGACATGTGGAGGCAGGTTGAACTGGCTCTTCAGGCACACCAAGGCGCACCGAAGAAAAATCCCGACCCCAACTGCCCACTGTGCAGTGGAAAAGGGCTCCGCCACGACGAGGAAGGCGACGCCTTCTACTGCGTCTGCGTCTACGGAGAAACGCCTGTCTGGACAACACCGTGAGGTTTTTGCTCGGAAGGCTCTTTAGCACGCCACCTGTTTGCGCCGCCTGCCTGACAGGACATCATCACCGATGCGACCTTTCCAGCTGCTCATGTAACGATGGGCGCTGCGAAAGCTGCCGCGGTCAGGGCGTTTTCGTACGCCCGGCAATCGGGTTCTCCTACTCTTTCGGCATTAACCGCTGCGCTCACTGCAACGGTAAAGGCCGAAAGCCAAACGACCGACATATGTCCGCCCACATTGAAGCGGATTTGACCACGGAAAGGGAAGAACTTCTTGAGTAAAATCACAGTCGTAGGTACGCGCGAGGAAGGCAAACGCGGAGCCGAACGTGTTATCCATGAGCTTTCAAACGGCTGGTGGATTACCGAGAACCGAAGAGGTCAAGGAGGCACAAGGTTCACCTTATGGAAACCAGGCGCAAGCCGGCCAACACAGGTGAAAAGCGGTAACAACTTCGACTCTCTTCTCAAGCAGATTGAGAGGCCAAGGTAAATTCGCAGCACGCATTTCGAAGTTGGGCCGCCCTTTGTGGGCGGCCCTTCTTGTATTTGAAGGGCTAAACTAACTCTGAAGCAATTCTTATAACAACGTCTATATATCCTTCAATCATCAGAGCAACTACCTGTTGGATATACTTAAAAACATTATCCGACTTAAGCCGCTCTGCATGAATCGGGAATGGAGTTATTATGACAAACTTATTGTCCAAAACTTCGGCTCGTTTTGCCGACCTCAAGAGTGCCGCACCCGGTTTGTTGATTGCATTAAGACGCGTGGTCAACTCCGCAAGCACATCTCTTGCTGTACTCTTTGTATCTTCTCGTTTGACTTTCTTTGGTTCGTTTTCAACGACAGGAACATTTTCGTTCCCGAATTTTTCATCAACATTTTTGTGAGAAGCGTCGATAATACAAAATTTTACACTCAAAAGCTCTAATGGAAGCTGCGGGATTACCGATACTTTCAACTCACCATAAGCCTCGTTGGAAAGCTTCAGTAGGTCTTTTATATCGGAGACATTCAATCCTACAACATCTTTTTCCTCACTTTCTATGCCGTTTCGAAGCATAAGAAGGCCCCTTAAATGATCAACAAGCCTTTCTACTACAACTTTAAAATCTGCCCCCAAATCGGAAAGCTTCGCAATTACAAGAAGTGCTTTTTTTGCATCCCGCGAAGCGTAAGCGGAAAGCAATTCAAAAACCTCGGCAGAAATCCCCGTTGTTTTGAAAGTTGTGCCTAAAAGTTCTTGCGTGATTGTCCCACCATTTGATGAAAGAACCAATTCTTCAAGTAATTTAGCAGCATCCCGAAAACTTCCCTCAGCCATTTCATAAATTTGCGATAACACGCCTTTTTCAACTTTTATCCCTTCCCCTTTTACGATGCGGTTGAGTGAATGGACGAGTTCTTCCTCGGTCGGTTTTTCAAATTGTACCTGAAAAGTTCTTGACACAACCGTTGCGGGGAGTTTGTGAAGCTCTGTCGTGGCGAGGACAAAAACGGCATGGCTTGGAGGTTCCTCCAGGGTTTTTAAGAGGGCATTAAATGCGCCGGTTGACAGCATGTGCACCTCGTCTATTATGTACACCTTTTTCTTGAGAGTGGATGGTGAGAATTTCACGCGCTCACGAAGGATACGCATCTCTTCAACTCCACCGTTTGAGGCAGCATCTATCTCCAAAACGTCGATATTCGAACCATCGGTTATCGATACACACGCCATGCACTTGTTGCAAGGTTCTATTCCTTTTGGTGAAGTGCAGTTGATGGCTTTTGCCAAAATACGCGCTGAAGAAGTCTTCCCAAGACCTTTGCTGCCGGTAAAAAGGAATGCGTGCGGGAGGCTCTTTGATGAAAGAATCGCAGTCAATTTTTCACGGACGGACGCAAGGTCCAGTTCTGAAATTGTTTGTGGTCTGTATTTCCGGTAAAAAACCATTGATTTGTATAAAGAATTAAGTATAAAGCAAGTGCAGTATAGTAAAAATAAAATCTGGAGTAAACCCTTAATACTTTATACCTACCCCTTGATACTGTATTTTACCTATGGTGGAATCCAAGAAGATGCATGAGGGAATGCTCAACAAGCTCATTAACCCTGTCATCGATAAGACTGTTCTCGCGCGCGCACTCATCAACGACTATTGGATAGCAAAGAACGATATCACCAAGATACAACTTGTCGGGCGGCTGCATAACGGCTTCACCTTCAGTCTGAGAAAAGGAAAGGACATTGGTTGGCTTGTCAATATCCCGGTACTTTTTGTTAAGCGCGTGCATTTTGCGCGAGCCGATAACGGCAACCGAAACTTCAACCGGACTGTTTATCTGCTGCTTCAAAAGTGTCTTTATAACGGTCTCTTTGATTTTTTTCCGGTTGATTTTATACCGGCTTTCCACGTAAATAGGGATAGAAATACTATTCATGCTATTGGAACGTTTCAAATCCAGTTTTTTTAATACTGGTTGTGTTTATTCATTTTCCGGGCAAGCTCCTTTTTGAATTTTTTAGCCAAAGACGGCTTCAAATGAAATTCTCTTTTTTTCATTTCATGAATAATGCCCTCGCTCATTACTTTACGAGAAAATTTTCTTATCATTGCATCGGGTGAATCCCCTGGTTGTTTTTTTACAAAAACCATAAACTAAAACACCTCCTTAAAAATTCCCATAATATGGGATACGACTATTTTACATCAAAATTCTGAAAAATGAAACGACATATCGACCATGCTATGCTGCAAACTGCACCCTGGAAAACGCGTCGTCGGCAATGGCGGCCACTGCTTCCACAGTCAAATGCTGGTCGCGGTCGAAAATCGAATCCTTGAAAGTATCAATTCCGACGATTTTAGTGCCGGTTTGGTCATGAAAATCACTTGCCGCCCCAAACATCTCATTATTCATCCGTATCGAAAGGTTGTGCACAATTTGCGATACAAAGTCATCGTCCAAGGGAATATGATATTTCTCATTTCCGATATCCTGTGATGTTATAGAAGGTGCCTTTCCAAAATCGGGGGCCGACATTATGACGATATGTTTTATTTTTGAACCCTGAATCTCATGCAGGGTTGTAAGTAACGCATGGAAATCGCGTCGAAATAAGGATAAATTGTCCAGAAGTCTTGGAGTATATTTCAAAAGAAAATCCGGATGACTCCATGGATCCTGACCCAATTTCCGGACTTCGGAAAACTCATCCGGAGTAGCGGCAACACTTGAGAAATCATTCCCCCCTACATTTATCCACACGTCACAGAAGTCACCTTTTGAGAATGCCTCTTTAGCCTGCTGTGACTGCAGCTGATTTTGGATAACAAGCTTTGTGGTATCCCCACTATGAGCTATGTTGTAATCTTCCCAATTCGTAATTCCCCATTTGTCTTTTACCTTTCTTTTGAAAAGACTGACCGGCGAATTCGCCCTATCCTTCCCTTCTGCCCCCACCATATTACTATCTCCAAATGCGATTATTACGTTGTGGGCGGATTTTGGATATTCCAGTGAATTTCCAAAAAATGGGCTGTTTCTATAAGACTCCTCAGGTTCCTGCATTAACTCCCACGTTTCCCATGCGGCTTGAGGGTCAGAAACAACAGCAGTTACAAAACCCGGACCATATTCGTATCCTGCTTTAAGACCATTAATAATGTCAGGGATTTGAGAAATATTTACATTACCAACAGATGAAGCAGCCCCCAACGCAAGCCCCCACCGAAAGAGTCTCCGGCGGGACATCGGGATGTCAAGAAAAGTAAGTTCCTGGGGCACTTCCTGTCTTTCGTGATTCACAGGTTGATTGTAATAAACACGTTAAAATCACGCAAGAGATTTTGCTATTTTCATACAATTCTTTCCCCATTGAAACTTCAATTTTCCAGTACTATAATGACGTTCTGAGCGCAAATTTTTCATGCGTTCTGGTCTTTGAAATTATTATTGCATGTTCCGCAGGAAGAGGATGCCCTCCTCATCAATATTCCTCTTTCTGTGTCGCAGTTGATCCTGGCTACGGAGGACTAGATGTCATATCACGCCCTCGGTTGTCCCTTCGTGGGACGGCCACCGCCCTAATTCCCCCATAACGGGGAGGAAGGTCCGCAAGGACACCGCCTCTCAAGAGATGGGGAACGGCCCCATAACAACGGGGTGAGCCCTACGGTCCTGACTCGCATAGCAGGAACCGGCGGCTTATTGCCGGCATCACATGGGCAGCAGGCTTGACTTGCTGCGGTCGTATTCGACAGTCATTTAGAGTCGCTCTGCCGCGAGTCGACATCGAACCTAACGCGACCATCGAACCACCCTTCGGGGTGAGCCAATCAAGGCCATTCCTCTGGCGACAGACGGCGTTGGCGGGCTCGACTCCCGCCACGCCGTCTTGTGACGGCGATTCCCGTTGAGGCATTCGTGCCTCACGTTTCTGTGACTCTTCGTCCGGGCTGCCACCGGCGATGTCCGGAAGGAATGGGTGGGCTTCTCTCCCACCCCCATTCCTTCCCCCAAACGGGGAGGCGGAGAGTTCTCTTGGGAGGCAAGAGCTCCGCCTGTCCCGTCTTGGGATACATGCAATAGTTCCCGGGGATACTCGGGTTTGCTGTCGTGCCAATGCGCGCACGATGAGCGGGCGAACCGCGTTTTAGCCGTGCCCAAGAGGCACGCACCCCGTCTCGCCCCCGCTCGGTTCTACGAAAGTAGGCCGGGCGGGGGATTATCCAACCACGAAAACAGGACTAACTCTTGAGACATATTGCTTCTTAGCCTTGATTCAGAAAATTTTCTATCAAAAATTTTCGCATTTAATTTTGAGAAGAAGTCTAGCGAAACGACTGCATAGGAGTGTAGCCAAAACTTTCTACATCTTTTCAGGAAGTTTTTTTAAAACTTCCGCATATAATACTGAAGAAAGTTTTATTTTATCGGAGCTTTTAGCCCGGTCGGGCCAATGAGGTGAAAATGAAGATGATTGATTATTTGCGCACCACCACCGTTAACGACAATCTTATATCCTTTCCCGACCAAATCGGTTTGCTCAACCACTTTTTGAATTCCGCGTCTGACAGATCCTAGAACATCATCATCAACCAAATTCTCAAATGAGCCTATATGTTCTTTGGAGGCAAACAATACGTGTACTTTCGCAACCGGGTGAATATCGTCGAATGCGACGATATTTTCGTCTTTATACCGAAAGTCCTTGGGAATTTCACCTTTAACAATCTCGCAGAAAATGCAATCTTCCATGTCTTTTATATTAAGGCACCTTAGATGTTCTGTCTAGTGATTCTTTTAATCACTTTTCTTAAAAAGCCTTGTTGTTGAACCTCAACTATGGGAGCGGTCGGATAACTATGCCTGAGTCCACTTACCAAATCGTCAAGCAAATGCTCGTATACTTCCATTTTGACACTGGTTTTAAGAGTTCGGAGGTTTTTTTGAAGATAGTCTATCTGCGGGCCGCTTAAAACAACTTGAGTCAACCTCGATTTTCCCGTTGCCGGATCTACATCAAAGTTTCTTCCTCTCTGAAATGACCGCAGAGTCTGTTCTCCTATCACTAAGTCATTTGAAAACTCCGAAGATGCTTTTGGACTCAAATAGGACCGCTCCTCCTCAAGAAATGTCTCAAGAGCCCACCGAAGCGGAAGAACCCCACTGCTTCTCACGTTGTATTTTCGACGAGCCAAGTCCTCCTTCATCAATAATCTTTTTTCCTCAAGACTCGGCCTTACCCCGCTTTCTGCTACAGCGGCTTCAAATGCGATAACATCTTGCTCGTGTTCGGTTTCTTTTACAATATTTCCCGTGCTCTGTTGTTCCACCAAGAGCTGACGGATTAGATTTATCTCCGGCGTATTAAGAGGAAGTGCAGCATCAAATCCTGTAGTCGTTGTTGGTAGCGTGTGCGCTAGTTTTTCTTGCAGGACATGCACAGCGTCACGACCACCTTCGACAAGCGGCTCGTGAATTCCTTCCATAGTCCGCCTGTCATGCTCCTGTCCAACCATAGTAAATAAATCAGATACGACGAATGGGGGAAGAACAACGGGATGCTCGACGAGTTGCGCCTCATGCATCACATTCTCCGCTGCTTGCAAAACGTCAAATTGTGGTCTTGGCTGTTCCATATAAAAATATTGTAGCGGCTCTACTATACTACGTAAACAGGGTGAAATTATACCATTTTCCGGGAAAAATTGAAATACTACCGGCCTATTTTGAATTCTACAACATCGCCGTCGTGCATGACATACTCTTTCCCCTCAAGTCCGGCTTTGCCTTTCTCACGGGCTCCTTTCCAACCCTGACATTCTACAAAATTGTCGTACGAAACAACTTCTGCCTTGATGAATTTTTGCATGAAATCCGTATGGATTTCTCCGGCAGCCTCAACTGCAGTTGCCCCGATTTTAACTGTCCACGCTCTCACTTCTTTTGCGCCACTTGTCAAAAACGACATAAGTCCCAATTTTTCGTATGCCTTTTGGATAAGCCGTTCAAGGCCGGATTTTTCAACTCCCAATTCCTTTAAATATTGCTTTGCATCCTCATCTCCGAGCTCAGCTAGCTCGGATTCTATCTTTGCGCAAACCACGATACAGTTTTCTTTACTTACCCCAACCCATTCTGCATATTTTTTGATTGTTTCTTTATTTTTTTCATCAGAATATTCATTTTCACTAACATTAAGAACTATAATTTCAGGTTTTCTGGTAAGCAATGAAAGTGAGTCAATAAATTTATCTTCCTCTTCAGTTGCCACAAAACTTCTTGCACCCTGCTTCCCTTCATTCATAAACGCTTTCAATCGTTTCATCAAGTTTTCCATTTTTGGATCCGCTCTGAGGGTTTTTTCATTGAATTTGGAAAGTGTATCCAAATCTGCAAGCAACAATTCGGTAGTTATCGTCTCGTAATCATTTAATGGGTCAACAGCGCCCTCTTTTATCACGTCTTTGTCTTCAAATGCGCGGACAACATGGGCAATGACTTTTACTTCCCTGATGTGGGAAAGAAATTTGTTGCCCAAGCCTTCACCCTCTGACGCGCCTTTGACTAATCCCGCAATATCGACAAATTCAATCATTGCAGGCTTTATGGGCGGCAATTCCGTCATTCCTTCTTCATCTTTTGTGATGTTTGCCAGAACGTTAAGTCGTTCATCGGGTACAGGAACGACCCCCACATTCGGTTCAATTGTCGCAAATGGATAATTTGCAGCCAATGCCGCCTGATTCTTGAGTAACGCATTAAATAATGTGCTTTTCCCAACATTCGGCAATCCAACAATCCCTACTGATAAGTTCATACCCAATATTTAGGTGATTTATGGGTATATGACCCATAACTTCCACCTCATTTATACTTCCTTTCATGACTATTTTATCAATTAAGTCGTGAATTAACAAAGACTTTGAGGAATAATTGAGGCCTTCTAATACTATTTTCACTTCTTGGCAGAACTCTTGAAGCTCAACATTGTCAATATTTATCTCTTTCACTTGTTGGTTTAGCCTCTTCAACTGGTCTTCTTCTGCCTTTTTTCTTTTGTTGAGTTGGGTCTTTACTTCTTTAAATTGGTCAAAATCAATTAGATTATCCCCAAGCGCTCTGATATATCGCTTTTCCTCTTCTTCTATTTTCCTGAGGTTATGGAGCAAGCGCTGTCGTTCTCGTTCTTCGGTTTCATCAATAGCTTGAGCTTTGAGGTAATCTTCAGCTATCTGGTTAATATTCCTAGGGTCTGTGAGATATTTACCCAACTCATCACAAATGACATTATCTAGTACTTGTGCGTTCATAGCAGGAGATTTACATTCTGGAGGCAAAGGTTCTCGTAGAACTCTATCAGTACATCTGTAATAGTTATGCCCATTATTTCTCCCATTTCCAGCTCTTCTCTGCCCACATTCACAAAAACTAATTCCAGACAATAGATAATCATATTCCTTTTTTCTAGGACCATGTCTTCTATTGTTATCTAAAATCATCTGAACCCGATTAAATAAATCCCAGTCATCAAGTATTTTAGGCACTGGATATGCGTACCATTCAGTTCGAGGCCTAACGCGTCTGCTACCTTTCTTAATCTTCCTGTATTTTTCATCTTTTCGAGGGTTCTTAGTTTCAACCGCTTCATTTTTGTTGTAATAAATGGTACCCGTAATGTATGAGTCGCACCTAAGAAGTCGCAGTATTGGCCCGGTACTCCAAAATTCGTTTTTGTTTTTCCTAGGTTGAATACCTTGTTCGTATAGTTTCCTTACTATTTCCTTTATTGATACTCCCTCATTACCCAACCAGTGATAAATTTTCCTGACAACATCAGCTTCCTTTTCATTTATTAAATATTTAGGTGGTTTTTTATCTGTTTTATTAATATAGGTATATCCATAGAGGGCTTGTCCATTAATCAACATCCCATTTTTTGCTTTGTATAGCTTTCCTCTTCTAAACCTTTCCGCAATTTTAATTCTTTCATAATCATGAAATGAACCTAATACATTCTGTAAAAGTTTTTCTAGTTCATTTGTTGGATTAATGTCATGGAGAGATACTACTGCAATGCCAGCTTCTTCAAATTCCCTTAATAACATTACTCTATGAACGAAATCTCTAGAGAGGCGACCTAAATCATAAAAATAAAGTACTTGAATTTCTTTTTTCTTAACAACATCTCTTAGAGCATCTAAACTTGGTCGTGCAAGCATCGTTCCACTCCACCCATCATCAGCAAACTTGTATTCTTTAAAGAGCCGATTACCATCCAATTTTATTCGCTCTATAATCTCAGCTTCTTGTGAGTCAATCGTTTCTTCTTTCTCTTGGCGGTCACTTGAAACACGAGCATAATAACCAGCAATTTTACCTTTTGAGTTATCCATAAATACTTATTTTGCTTTCATCACAAAAGACAGGATTAATTATTTGTACTTTTTTCCTTTGTTTAATCGGAATAACCACATATGAAATCCAAAACAGAGAATTCTTCCCAACCAACTGTTGTCTTCTAATTAATCTTCGCTTTGCTAATTTAAATAGCCTCGAGTATGCGGTTTTAAGGTGACCCTCACTATCATCATTATCCAAATATCGGAATGTGATTTTAGGTTCCATTACTCGTTTCATAGTCAATTTTTTAATCCTTAAAAAAGTTAAGCCTTATACTTTTAGTAGGATTTTAAGGTGGGGACAGACCACCTTAAAATCTCTACATCAAGTGGTTATAGAGCAACAACAATTCTGTCTTTGCTCCAAAAGCTAGGTTGAAATATCAACTTAGCCTCACTATCTTCTGGAACTTCAAAAGGCATCGAACCTGTCACTTTCCCATTAGGTGCTAAAGTTCCAGAGTTTAAGCTGTCATCGAGAGTTGCAAAGGTTGTGCTTTCCTGCGCTCCATTTGCATCCTGTACTTTGAAGTCAAAGGGATTGTATGAAACCTCATCTTTACCGAGATTTCTGATTGTCACATTGACCACAATGTATTCTTTGCCAGCTTTAGGTGTACTGTACCCAAGAGCTTTCGCTCGTCTGACAGAATTGACAATAAACTCTCTGTCCCCAAGTTTGACTACATCTGCCACTTTATATTCAGTTGGCTGACTCTCAGCTTGAGAGTTATTATTGCT
>JAYRRJ010000162.1:0-2906 GCA_041910135.1 Candidatus Levyibacteriota bacterium | reverse complement strand
GGTCTTATTCTTTTATGCTACTCCAAAAATAGAGAATTTTTTTGGCGGAGTCCCCGTTCTTCCCATTGAGCCAATTCTTATGCTCGAAGTTTTGGGGATACTTTTTATATCCGCGATTGTTTTAGGTGCATTTTCCAGCTTTTTAGCAGTCCTTCGTTATTTGAAGTGATTATCTACCATGTCTATACGATTACTCAAAAACGCCCTAGTGATTGGAGCGTTGTTTTTTGCTCTTTCTTTCGGACTAACTCAAGTTTTTGCTGAAGATGTAAGCCCAACTCCAACCCCCGGTTCCGATTCTCAAAAAAAAGCCGATACGGAAAAATTAATTCAAGAATTGGAGGGAAAAATCGCCGATACAAAGTCCCAAGAAAAAACCCTTTCCTCACAAATTGAGATTGCGGACAATCAAATACAGCTGACCGAGGCAAAAATCGAGCGTACTAAAGATCAAATTGAATCTCTTGAAGTGGATATTGATATTACAAAAAGTAAAATCTCCAGCTCCGAAGGGGATTTAGATAAGACTTCTCATGCCTTCGTGGGGCGTGCAAAAGCGGTATATCAACAAGGGACAGTTGCTCCCTGGCAGGTGCTTCTCACATCAAACACTCTGGACAATTTTTTCACGAGACTAAAATATCTAAAAATTGTGCAGCTTTATGACAAGAAAAATATTTACGCTGCGGAGCAGGCGAAAGTAAATTATAGCAATCAGCAAAATATTCTTGTTGATAAAAAACAGGAAGAAGAAGCTCTTAATAAAAAGCTTGAAGCGTATACGGACCAGCTCAATTCCGACAAAGAGACAAAAAAACGACTTCTCACAGAAACGCAAGGGAGCGAAGCAAATTATCAGCGTTTACTTGCCGCAGCCAAAGCTCAGCTTGCCGGGTTCTCAAATTTCGTTGCAGCGCAAGGAGGCGCGTCATTACTCTCGGGACAAACATCGTGTGATTCATGGGGGTGTTATTATAATCAGCGGGATTCTAGCTGGGGGGCCTCTGCTCTTAATGGAACGCAGTATACTATCGCTAGCGACGGTTGTCTCGTCACATCAATGGCGATGATCTTTACGCACTACGGTCACAAAATAACACCGGTTGATATTAATTCTAACTCCTCCAACTTCGCATCTTATTATCCCGCGTACCTTCTTTTTACAATTTCTGCAGGAGGTGCTACGGCACAGCGGGTTGGAGCATCAATGGATTCGGTTCTTTCCTCAGGCGACCCGGTAGTTGTCGGAATAAATGCGTATGGGGGAACTCATTTTGTTGTAATAAAAAGTGGTTCCAACGGCAGCTACATAATGAACGACCCTTATTTGCCGAGCGGACATGATGTTAATTTTACGGATCATTACTCGATGGGGAGCATTTTTTCTGTTCAAAAAGTTGTCTTCTTGTAAAGTTATTCAAGGGTTGAAAGTTTGGTTACATTCCTATTAAATCAGAGTTATTGTGAAGCGTTATTATTTGTTTTTTGTTTTTGCCCTTTTTATTGTACTGGCCTTTCCTCTAAAAAGTTTTGCGGCTTCAGCAACCACTAGCATCACCAATCCATCCTCCTCATATACTGAATCTTCCGAAATCACCGTTCATGCTGTAATAAATATTAGTGCAACTGACGGAACAAATTATTTCTTAGGAGGAGCATTCCGCAAAGGAAGCGGTAATTATTGTGGATTAACGAATGTCGATAGTAGTTGGGTAAAATATGGCAGCGATGGAAATAAGTTTTTTAAGATAACGATACAAGACAATAAATGGGAAGGTGATGTGAAAGTAAAGATAGATGTAAGTGATTCAAGCTGTAAAGATTCAGGTGAATATAAACTAAAAATTAAACGATACACTGAAAATTCGGAAACATTCGATGACCAAACAGAACTTACTCTAAATTTTACACTCCCAACACCTACGGTAATGCCAACTCCGACGAATACTCCCGCGCCAACCCAAACTCCGACGCCAACTCCAAAACCAACCAATACACCCACACCAACTCCTACCGGCACCCCGACACCGACACCAAAGACGACAAACACTCCTACCCCAAAAATTACAAGTGATCCGAAAACCCGAGAGGGCGGAAGCGAGTCGGCGCTTATGCAAACACAAACCGATACAGAGCCAACGCAAGGAATATTGGGAGCGAATGCAAAATTTGCAAACAGTCAGTCGGAAATTCCAACAACAACGGCCCAAAATTACAATTGGGGAGCACTTCTTATTGTTATGGGAATCGTTCTTGTAACAGGAGCCTGTGGTATACTTTTGTACAATAATTATAGGAAAAATAAAGAGCTGGAGATTGAGGCAAGCCCTTGATATGAAATTTGTAACTAAAAGCCCTGAACAAACGGAAAAACTGGGAGAAGACTTCGCAAAAAACTTAAAACCTCAAGATGTCGTTTTTCTTATCGGAAACTTAGGAAGCGGGAAAACCACATTTACAAAAGGCATTGCGCGGGGTCTTGGAATCAAAAACCGTATTTTGTCGCCGACTTTTGTAGTTGTAAGAAGCCACTCGACATCAAATGAGAACATACAAACTCTGTATCACTTGGATTTGTACCGCTTGAAAGATGAAGGAGAGGTTCTCAATGTAAACTTAACTGATTATGTGAATGACGAAAAAGGAATTGTGGTTATTGAATGGCCGGAGATGTCGCAAGAAATAGTCAAGAAAAATGTTTGGAAAGTAAAATTTGAAATAAATGAGAATGAACGTTCTATAGAAATTTTGGAAAACGCATGAGAAACCAGATGCAAGAAGTTATCGAAAAGTTTAAAGAGGGAAAGGTAGGAATTTTCCCGACCGATACGGCATATGGTATCGGTTGTAGGATGAATAATGAGGCGGCGGTAAAAAAGGTTTATGACATACGAAATAGGCCGGCC
>JAYRRJ010000161.1:0-5780 GCA_041910135.1 Candidatus Levyibacteriota bacterium | reverse complement strand
TCGCGTCCAGGGATGAGGTGGCTTAATCAATAATAAGTATAGGTGCGGCTTTAAGAATTGCCCGGGCGATTTGAATCCTTTGTTTTTGTCCTCCTGAGAGTTTTACGCCGCGTTCCCCTATTTCACTATCAAGTCCTTTCGGTAGTTTTGAGACAAATTCGTAAGCATTTGCTTGTTTGAGTGCCGTTACTATTTCTTTTTCTGTCGCTTTTTCTTTTCCATAGGCGACGTTTTCCCTTATCGTTGAGGAGAATAATTCGTTTTCCTGAAATACCAGTGCGATATTGTTTCTGATAAATTGTGGAGATAATTCTTTGTATGGCATCCCTTTAAGGTATATCTCTCCTCCCGTTGGCTGATAAAGTTTCATGATGAGGTTAACAATTGTAGATTTTCCTGCCCCACTATGTCCGACAAGCGCTATTTTTTCTTTGGACGAAATTTTAAATGAGACATTTTTCAAAACCTGCTCGGAACCTTCGTATTGGAATTCTACCTTTTTGAATTCAACTTCCGGATTTTTGACCATCTCGGTTTTTACTTTCTCTTTATAGTCTTCTGCTGAAGGGAGTTCGAGTATTTCAAAATACTCTCTACTTCCCTGTTCTGCTTGCTGAACTTGAGTGAGGATAAAAGACATTGCAAAAAGGGGAATGCGCGCTTGATTAAATAATTGTAAGACCAGAACCATCTCTCCCAAGGTGAGTGTTCCCGTGAACGTGTTATAGAACACGATGACGTTTATCGCAAAAAGGATAAGGATGAGCGATAAATTACGGGCAAAATCAAATTTATGGAAAGTTGAGCTCTGACCGGCATAAATTTTATTGATTTGTGTGAGGCCTTGGGATACGGAACCAAATTCGGCCTTTTCTCGTGTGAATCCTTTGACGAGGCGGATATTCCCAATCACTTCATTAATTCGTCCCCTCGTTACATCTTCAATCTTGTTTTTCTTAACCTCTTCTTTGCCCCATTTTACTGTCGAATAGTAAGAAAGCATTAGATAGATCGGAAAAA
Organism: Candidatus Levyibacteriota bacterium; assembly: GCA_041910135.1. Classification (GTDB taxonomy): domain Bacteria; phylum Patescibacteriota; class Microgenomatia; order Levybacterales; family GWA1-39-11; genus JAUSNA01. Next base: position 4,760 of record JAYRRJ010000161.1, on the reverse strand, counting down.
GTATGAAAGTGAAGAATGCGATGGGAAGGTTGTAGTAGGCAAGAATAACTATCGTAAAAAGACTTTGAAGGAGTGTGGGGAGAATAAAATTCGAAGCCCCATTTAAGAATTGATATATAGTGAATATACCTCTATTGAGTTGGTTGACAACCTTTCCCGATATTTGGCCATCGAAATAACTTTGAGGAAGAGTGAGGACTTTGTCATAGAATTTTTCGGTCAGATATTGTCTCAACTTTCCTGCAAAATGATCACCAAGTCTGTCCGAGATGGTATTTACCAAAACCCCCAAAAAACTTGCCACGAATGCGAGAAGGATTAGGGTTATGAGATGCTGCACATTGCCTCCATGATCCGAAAGCTTTTTTGTAATCTCATCGACGATAAATTTCGAGAGAAGAGGGGCAATAAGTTGCAGGGCAGAGGAGAGAAGAATTAGAAATCCGATAAGGCCAACAAGTCCGTGTAGAGGTTTTGATAATTTGATGATTTTCCAAATATTTCCCATAATCTTGTTGTTCGGTTCTTACCGTTTTCCACTTCAAACTTAACTTTCCTATCATACCATAGTTTGAAGCTAACAGAAAGTTTGCCAGGTAGTCTTGAAGCTGGTATAATCATTGACAATTAAAGTGATGCTAGGATGGTTCTTCTAAAAGAGAACGAAGCGCGGTACTTCCACCGTTATCAACAAGCATCCACAACCCAGAAGGTTTTCGTTTTGCGAATTCCTCAGTAAAAACTAACGCCGGGTGTCGGGAAGGAAACTTTGAATCCTCAAACTCCTTGAGGTTTTTTTGTTCCCATTTTTAATAGACCCAGGCTCAGAAATTACAATGAGCACTGAGATTAGATATATTGTAGGAAAAAAATTAACAAAAAAGGATTATATTCTGCGTCCTGTCGCATCCGCTGTTCTTACAGGATTTGCTCTTGTAGGTTCTCCTCAAAACCATGCAAATGCCATTGAAGTTCCCCATTCCGAGCGGAATACAATGCGATTATTTGAGCAGGAAGAATTGGGTACTGCAAGTTCATATGGACCAAAAGAGCCCGGCGAGATTGAAAACCTTCATGCGGTAGAAATGCAGGCGCAGATGGAGATAACCCTGGGTTTTGAAGAGGCTGAAGGTCAGAAAGCAAGACCGGACCTTGAGGAGACACCACAACAAGCTTCGGTATCTGCCCAATCATTTTCGGAAGTGCATAGTCTTGGAAAAGTAAAAGTGAAGGATGAGAGCGATGTCTGGACGATCTTGGCGGATTGCGAAACAGGGGACGGAGAGGTCGGAGCTCCATATTATGTAACTTGGGATTCAAATGGAAGTTTCGAGGGTGGATTTCAATTCCTGAATTCCACGTGGAGGAGCCTCAATGCTGCCGCAGGCTACGACCATGCTTACGAAGCGCCGCCCGAAATCCAAAAACAAGCTGCCCAGGAGCTTCAGGCAAGAGGAGGATGGGGGCAATGGCCGAGCTGTACGGAGAGAATGATGGGAGAAGGATATATTAAATAATATTGATACAGTTTGTTATCTTTACAGGGGTCAATTTATAATGGTATAAAATGATAATTTGCGAACAGAAGTCCCAACACTAGACAGAACAACCGGAGATTTTATAGGCCCCCCAGTCGTCTCAGATTTATCCCCTCTTGAAGTAGAAACATTGCACACTACTAACCTTATTAATGATGTTGCCGACCGGTGGCTAAGCGAAGGAGATAGGATGTTTGGGCAAGGCACATCGAAAATAGAAACCTATACGTATCTTCGTACGCTGGCTTCCAATATCCCACACTATACGAATGCAATTGATGTTAGGGATTCGGATGCAATTCCCAATAAACAAAGCTTAGGACTTGATACTGCTTTTGCAAAACTTCATATGCTTTGGAGAAACGATCCTGATATTAAGCTTCAGCTTGAAAAGGAAAGGGAAGAGTTTGTAGTTCGTTATCGAGAGTGGTATGGAACAATTGATCATCCCGGTAAGCGTGATTCATTTTTGCAGGCACTTGTTGCAGAACATAAGCGTTTGGGATTGGAGCTAGGCGAACGTGAAATGGAGGCTCGCGAGATGAAGGCAAGAAGAGCTTATTTTTTGCCTACGATAACCACAGCATCGGAGTCTCCGGTATAGTCGGCCGTTGCGGTGCCTACGGTATAGGAATCGGACAGGTCTGTCTTTAACATATCCAAATACGATTTTTTCGTGCTTTTAACTTGAATCGTTGTTGTTTCGTAGTCAAAATTGTCGGCATTTCCTGAGGAGACAACATCGTATCCTAACTTTTTAAGCGCATCTGAAGCTTTCGTTGCGGCTCCCGCTTCGCCACTTCCATTCAGAACAGCTACCTTCAAATTTGCCCTATCAAGTCCTGAAGTTCCTGTCGGGCTTACTGAAACTTTCGGTGTAGGGGATCCTTTTGCCGGGGTGAGGGAGGCTTTCGGTGAAGGAGTAGGGGTGGTTTTTCCATCGGTCGGAGTAGGAGTTTCGGTGGGAGCGGGCGTAAATGTCGCGGCGGGTTGAGCAGGTGTAGGGGTAAGGTTTTTTTCATTTTCTCCTTTACCCCCGGTTGCGATAACGGCTATAGCAACCAATGCAATAAGAATTATTATGCCGATAACAATAAATATAACTCTCTTATTACCGCGGGAGCCTTTCGAAGACTCATAAACATACGATCTTCTCGATGGGTTTAGGAATTGTTGTTCTTGGCTATTTTCGTCTGCCATGCCAATTATTTGGGGGACAGTCTCTTGGAATACCACTATAATACCATGATTCACGGTAAAAACAAGGTATAAGTGCTTCCTAAATATTACACCGTTTTCATCCGCCTTTAACAATTAACTCTGATAATTTGTACATGTTAGGAAGCAGTATTGTTTTGCCCCGAAATAAGGAAGTCGAGCTCAATGAACAGGACACATTCCTTGACCTAAAAAAAGTTCATCAGAGTAAAAAAGAGCCTCGAATGACCAAGATGGAAAAAAAAGAAGTAGAGAAAGAGGCAGGAAAAGAAGCGGCAAAAGAACATCAAAAACAAGAACAGATAATGCAGGACATGTTGGACCATTCCAACAGGGTATTGTTCCGGGCAAGGGCAGTTTTTCCTTTCGATTTTTTCCCAAACGAATTAATCATTGATTTATCAAAAGCAACATTTGTTGAAAGGGCGTTTTTCGGTACCAGCACCACGAATTCAGTATATATTAAGGATATCGCAAATGTTGGAGTGGAAACCGGGCCATTTCTCGCTACTTTTCGCGTTGTTGATGTTAGCTATAACACCGAAAAACATGTCATTCATTATCTGAAAAGAAAGGACGCAATTATTGCTCAAGAAATTGTCCAAGGGCTTGTTACTGCTTCGAAAGAAGAATTAGACCTTACGCGAGTCTCTCCTGATGAAGTAATTCCTTTTGTCCGTCGTATTTCGGGAATGCAAAAAGTTGCACTTTCCTGATTTGGTACAATTGCGGCATGAGAACTATCATTCTTGCGTCTCAAAGCGAAGCACGGAAAGAACTTTTTTCCTCGTTGGGAATTCCCTTTAGAGCAGTCCCTGCAAATATCGATGAAAAATCAATAAGGGACAAGGATTTATTAAGAAGAGCTCAGAACATCGCAAACGCTAAGGCGGAAAAAATTTCCAATATGTATCCTGAAGCTATTGTCATTGCCTGCGATACCTTCAGTGAATGTGGGGGAAGAGCTCTTGAGAAACCAAAAACCCTTACTGAGGCAAAAGAAATGCTCCATTTTATCTCAGGTAAAAAATCAATTAACTATACAGCCTTTCGCTATATCGATAGAAAAAATAATATTAATTTTGCAAAGACAGTTAAAGTCGCATATAGCGTTCGCGAACTTTATGATGGTGAAATTAGCGAGTATGTTAAGAAATTCCCGGTAACGCAGTGGGCAGCCGCTTTTGCCTTAGTTCTACCATATGTTACGACTTTGATGGCAACGGTGAGGGGTTCATACACCGGGCTTTCTTACGGAATACCAGCAGAGCTTCTCATTCCTCTTCTAAAAAAATCAGGTTTTGAGCCCCATCCTCAAAAATAATAGTTTTCTTGTGTGGTAAAATACGACAAAGTGAAGACAGTTCTTCTTGTTTTGGCAGTAATTATTGGTAGCATCCTGCATTGGAATTATGCGAAAAGCAACAACCCCACCGTACAAAAGATAGCAAAAACAATCCAAAAAGAAGCACCAATACCCCATATTGTTGCCCAGAAGACTGAAAAAAAATACCTCTTTGTTCCGTATTGGTCATTTAGCAAATCGATTGTAGCCGACGATAATAACTCCCTTGTGTATTTTGGGGCAGGGGTGAATGCGAATGGAATTGAAACGGGCGATAAAGGATATTCGGGTATCGCAAGCTTTATCAAGTTGACTCCGAACGCTCAAGAACGGGTGCTCGCGATAAGAATGACCGATAAAACTATCAATTCGGAGATAATAAAAAATCCTTTATTGCAAGACAAAATCGCCTCGGAATCCGTTGCTTTGGCCATCAAAAATAAATTTGATGGGGTCCTTTTAGATTATGAAACATCGGCATTTGGTTTTGAAAGCACGACCAACAACATTTCTTCCTTTTACAGATTATTTGCCAAAAAAGCACATGATTCTAGCTTGAAATTCTACGTATCGTTATACGGCGATACATACTTCCAATCCCGCCCTTTTGATACAAAGGAAATTGGGAAAGTTGCCGATAAAGTCCTTATCATGGCATA
>JAYRRJ010000160.1:0-5370 GCA_041910135.1 Candidatus Levyibacteriota bacterium | reverse complement strand
CTCAGTAAGTATCTATGGTTAAAAAAATAAAAAACAGTTACGAAAGCATTCTTGATAAAAGATATGATTTTGACATCCAAAAGTTAATGGATAATTCCAACTCGTATAAAAGTCTTGTATATGGGATTGTCACCGTTGTAGTGCTCTTTGTTGTTCTGGCGCTTGGTATCAGAACATTGTCTCAGAATAAAGCTCAAATAGATGATGGGGCGGTTATGACGCAAAAATCTACGGAAAATGCAACAAGTAACAGGTACGTTGTTTCGGAAGGAGAGACGTTGTGGAGCATTGCTGAGAAATCATACAACGACGGATTCAAGTGGGGGGAAATTGCAAAAGCTAATAATATTTCCGACCCCACAACTCTAGAAAAAGGAGCACGTTTGGTTATTCCAAAACTTGCAATCGCTCAACAACCCACTCCATCAACTATCGGTGCATCAACGCAGCAGGCACCTGTCGGGCAGCTGCAAGAACAGCAGCCCGGTACAAAAATTACCGGCAACACATACACAACGGTTCATGGTGATTTCCTTTGGGAAATTGCGGTACGCGCGTATGGAGACGGATACAGGTGGGTAGACATCGCGCGTGCCAACAGCATTACAAATCCCGACCTCATTTTCTCAGGTAATGAATTAAAGCTTCCCAGACCTTAGTTTTTTTAAAAAAACATTCTTCCAGTATGTTAAAATTGCAATTAAGCGGGGTTCGTATACCGGTAGTATACTACCTTCCCAAGGTAGGGAAGCCAGTTCGATTCTGGTACCCCGCTCATCTTTTTTGCATTGAAAATCCAATTAAAATAAGCTACTCTTGAATTTGTGAAAAAAGTAATCCTCGAAACACTTCTCGGACTCGTCCTTTCAATAGTCGGGTTTGGGGGAATTTTTTATGGGCTCACTATTTCAACCGGCGGGATGTTGAATCTGGTATTCATAGGTGCAGGTTTTTTTGCCGTATGTATCGGGGTTTTTCTTCTGTATAAAGCAGGTACGAAAGATGTCCAAAAACCCAATTTCTCGATTACTCCAGTTCTCCCAGAGAATGGTGAAAAGAGTATCCTTGAGAAAAATCAAGAGCTCGTTAACGACTACAACAAGACTATGAGGGCAAGGGATAAATTAAAAATTTTGAAAATGTCTGCGACGGTGGATGAAAAATAATTCATCAAAAAGCAAGCATTTCTTCAATTTTTTTTAAGAAAAACTCCCCGTTGACACGTTTTGGCCCATTTGATAATATAAATCGTGCCGCGCAAGAATTTAAACACCAAATTCATTTTCGTGTCCGGAGGAGTAATTTCCGGAATAGGAAAGGGTCTCACAGCATCCTCAATCTCATTTCTTCTCAAGTCGGCAGGCTATAAAGTAGCCCCCATCAAATTCGAAAACTACCTGAATTTAGACGCCGGTACCATAAATCCCATAGAGCATGGGGACCCATTCCTTTGTGAAGACGGAACCGAGGCCGATATGGATATCGGCTCATACGAAAAATTCCTCGATGAGGATATGGGTAAGGAGAATTTCGTTACGATGGGAAGAATTTACCAGACGGTAATTGATAGGGAGAGAAGGTTTGAATACAACGGAGAAGATGTTGAAGCAATTCCTCATATCACCGATGAAATCATCTCGCGGATAAAAAATGTAGCTGCTGTCAGAGACGCAGATATAGTTGTCATCGAGCTAGGTGGAACGGCAGGCGAATACCAGAATATTTTTTATTATGAGGCTTCACGTATTATGACACTGAAAAATCCGGGAGATGTCATCCACATTCATGTCAGCTATGTCCCGACGCCTTCTCATTTGGGAGAGCCGAAAACAAAACCCACACAGCTTTCGGTAAGAACCCTTAATTCGATGGGGATACAGCCCGATTTTAATATCGCCCGGTCTGCCCGGTACCTTGACCAGAGGAGAAAAGATAGATTCGCACTCTTCTGCAATATGCATCCTGAAGACATCATTTCAAATCCCGATGTTGAGACCGTATATGAGATTCCTCTGGTGCTTCACAGCCAAGGGCTTGAGAAAAGGATTTTCCTCAAGCTTGGGCTCCCCGACAAAAAACCGGATTTAGCCTCGTGGGAAAAGATGATTGAGAAGATAAAAGCAAAAAAGAAAAAGTCGGTCGAAATAGCGATTGTCGGCAAATATTTCGGGACGGGAGAATATCAGTTAAGGGACTCATATGCGGCTCTTCTTGATGCTATAGAGCATGCCTCATGGAGCGCTGACGTTGAAGTTGTGACCCGCTGGGTGAACGCAGAAAAAGTTGAGAAAGAGGGAGCAGAGGCTGCGATAGGCAAGCCGGATGGGATAATTGTTCCAATCGGTTGGGGTGAGCGTGGCTCTGAAGGTATGATAAAAGCTGTCGAATATTCACTGGACAGAAAAATTCCCTATCTTGGGCTTTGTTATGGAATGCAGCTTGCGGTTGTCGGTTTTGCCCGCCATATATTGGGTTGGAAAGATGCCAATACGACAGAGAATGTATCGGACACAAAGCATCCGGTCATTCATATGATAGAAAATCAGAAGGAACTTATGGCCAGGCGCGCTTACGGAGGAACAATGCGACTTGGAGCCTGGGACGCGATGGTAAAAAAAGGAACGCGTGCATTTGAGGTCTATAAAAAGGCAAAGCTTTTCATTAAGGGAAAGGAAGGGTTGACGTCTGAAAGGCATAGACACAGATACGAATTCAATAACGATTTTGCGAAGGATTTTGAAAAAGCAGGACTAGTTATCTCGGCGCGCTCGGTCGTTGAGAATTTGGTTGAAATTATTGAGCTTCCGAAAAGCGTTCATCCATTCTTCTTGGGTACCCAGGGGCATCCTGAATATAAGAGCAGACCTACCCACCCACACCCGATTTTTGTAGAATTTTTGAAAGCAACTTCTTAGCCTCTTGAATACTTTAAATTTCAAGCGAATTGGTATATAATATCTAACTATGGAAAACAAAGCCACAGAGCAATTGGACCTTAGAGCCGGTATGGCCGTTAAGGTATATCAAAAATTTGTTGAAGGGAAGAAAGAAAGAATTGTCGCTTTTCAAGGAAAAATCGTAAAGTCCCGCGGTAAGGGTGATGACAAAATGGTAACAGTCAGGCAATTCATTGACGGAGTTGATGTTGACAGGATATTCCCGCTTCGTGCACCGGCCATCATAAAACTCGAAAATATTGAAATCAAAAAGAAAAAATCCCGCAAAAAAGCAACCAAAAAGGTAACGAAATTATCTCGAAAAACCACAAAATCTAAGAAAAGCTAGCTGCTACCGAAGCGACCTAATGGGAGCGGAGGCAAGATTCTTAACCTCTTTTTCAGAAAGTTTGGGCAAACTTTCGCATATCATATTGAAAAGAAACTTATTCTTCGATATCGTCTTCAGGATCGTAGGGTTCGTCGTTCACGGGTTTTATCAAAAAATCCTTCATGTCCCGGTGTCCGATTATAACAGGGTATTTCAGGTTTGACCTGTCAACAATTGAGACGACGGTATTTATCTTTTTCCCGCCCAATGTGAAGGTTGCTTTCGCCGTTGGCCGGAAGCTTTCTCCGCTTGCAGATTTCACAAACACTTTCTCCGATAGTACATCCATCCCCAAAAGCTCGGCAAATTTCCTGTCAACTGACGTCCGGTAGGCACCGGTATCAAGTTTTGCCTTAACGGTTATCGGCTCCCCGCTTCTATAAAATGTTACCTCTTGGATGATAGTAAGAATTTTGGGTGAAATTGATACTTTCTCGGAAAAACTTTCGGTAAAAAGGTTTTTGGCTATCTCAACACCTCTCTCGGGAGTTGGTGTGATAATGTTCTCGACCCGTTCCAAGCGTGAGCGAAGGGATGCACGGTTGGCGTTTTGGATTGAGAGTCCTGGCCGCGCATTGACCTCAAGAACCATCGGTCCTTCTCTTCCATCAAACACGATATCAATTCCGGCATATCCAAGTCCTGTCGTTTCTTGCGTGCGGGACGCCAGGAGAAGTACTTCCTCCCAGTCAGGAATTCTTATGCCCCGGGTCTTAATTTTTGTATTTGGAATATGTGTAATTTGTTGGTCATATAAAATTGCATTTGTGGTAATTCCGGTTCTTATATCTATTCCAAACCCTATTGCTCCCTGATGAAGGTTTGCTTTTCCGTGGGATTCTTCGGTTGAGAGCCTCATCATCGCCATGACGGGGATTTTATTGAACATAATAACCCTAATATCGGGAATGCCAAACCCTGTCAGCTTTTTGAAAAAAGGATGAGGGTGGAGACGCTCTTCAATGAATGCGTTATCGGGAAGGAATTTTAGTGAATACGCTCCCTCGAGAATATCCAAAATATGCGACTCAAGCTGTTTTGTGGTGTATGTTTGGCCGCTTGCCGTCGTTGCCGTTCCGTTTTCCCACTTTCTTATGGGAAGAATTCCCGAACCCGCATAGCCCCTGGCGGGCTTTATGACAAATCCGCGCGACGGCAAATCAAGCCAGGAATAATTTTTGATAGAATCCCTATCGTAGAAAATTGAAAACAGATTAGGCGTTTTTATTCCGTTTTGTATCAGCACGTTTTTCATCACCAACTTGTCATCGGCGATTTTCTTCGCCGCCGGTGGATTGTAGCGTCTGATATATAAGAAGTTCCGGGCATTCATGCCCAAGATATTTCTACTTACTGGCATGGCGGATTATTGAGGAAAACCTAAAATATTCCATAAGTCTCAAACCGAAATATCTCCCGACTATGATATTGAGCGGGATAAGAACCAGTATAAATTCAGGATAAAGAAGGATAGTGTTTCGAAGATGGGTCGATGAGAGTAGCAAGAATCCGAGAATTCCGATGGCAAAGGTAACCATCGAGATGATTATCATTTCCTGCGCACTTCTTTCCTGCTGGACGGAGATGATTTGTTCGGAAAGAAGAATAAGAAGAAGAACCGGAAAAATAGAGAGCTGTTTTACGACAAGAATTCCGGCCATCGCACTCACGGTAAGCGTCAAAAATAAGAATATCGAGACAATGAACATCGAAAACGCCATTTTCGGCAGCTGCATAATACGCACCTTCTTAAGAAGAATCCGTGCAACGGTTGAAGAAAAGATGATAGTTGCCAAAAGAATAAGCCCCGCCGTAATGCCTGTTGAAAGAAGGGTTATCGAAAGGGCAACCGGAACAAGCATGCCGATGCTTGGAAGACCTATGACATGTCTTATAAATGCGATAATAGTTGCCAGCATCGGTAAAAGCAGTATAAGTATTACGGTTCTTGAAGGAACTCCCGACTTGACCGATGACTGAACAAGAAACGCCATTATATTCCATCCGTCCAATTTTTCTGCAGAGCGCTGCTTGAAAAGATTG
>JAYRRJ010000159.1:0-6095 GCA_041910135.1 Candidatus Levyibacteriota bacterium | reverse complement strand
ATATTCTTTTTCTCCTTTCACGAATTCATCGAGTCGTTTTGTATTCTCGCGTCCGACTGCAATAACAAGAACACCTTCGGCAAGCGGATCAAGAGTTCCTCCATGTCCGACTCTTTTTACCCCGGTTTTTTTTCTCACAATATTGACTACATCATGGGAAGTCATGCCGAGAGGTTTATACACTGCAAAAATTCCATCCATTGGGGAATTATACCAACTATTGGTTAATTTCAGTGAAATCGTAGGTTGTGAGTTGGTGAGGATAATTGTATCCGCTCGTGAATCCGAAGTATGGTGTTGAATATGAACTGTCGTACTTACCCGTAATAGGCGTGTACACTACGTATTTGTTCGGGTTGTTCCCTCTTCTGTAGCTGTAGGTGCCTAGCCTTTGTGTTACCGGACTCCCTTGCTGTATGTATTTGCCCAAAAGCTCTGTGAGTGAGGCCGGGTAGCGGTTGTTTTCTACATAATACATTGTGAGTGCTTTGCTTATTTCGTTCATATCTTGAGTTTGGAGTGCTTGTTTTGCTTTCTGCTCGCGGGCATCTTTTGTAAGGAACGAATCTTGGAACAACTTCATATATTCTTCAACCGTCACTGTTTTTGTTGGAGGTGTTATAGTGACGGGTTTATTGACATTCGTTAAAACGACAACGGTTGAGAAGTCAAGTTTTGCCTTCCCAAGGTCGCCAAGCCCAAAGTAATCGGGAGTCGGTGCGTATTGAACTGTGCGTGCGGGAGCCGAAATGGTTCTAATTGGCGGACTATAACTCGGATACATCATTTTTTGCAGGAAACCTAAATCCATCTGGGTCTGAAGGCTTGTTTTTCTGACAATTGCATCGTCTTTTCCAACCCAAACCTCCAAGTGTAATTGTTCAAAACTCGATGAGAGAGCATCGGTTGCTTCCTGATATTCTTTCTTTTGCATATCTTTGTGCTGATTGATGTACTCGAGAATTATTTGTTTTACTTTTTCTCTTGAGGGATTGAGGAGTAGGTGGTATGTATCGACTCCGTCTATTTTTTCGTCTTTTAATTTTTTCACTTCCGGCAAAATGCTGCTCTTAAGCAGGAAATTTTCAGATTCTTCCCGGATTTTATTAGTTATTGAGGTGCTTTCGATATTCTTTTCAAGCTCTTCCCGGGCTTTGGTCGGAAGGCTTTTGAATTCGTATTTTATCCAGTTTTTGAAAAGTTCCTCAAAATTTTGCTTTATTTCTTCTTGAGGAGTAAGCGTTTGTGGTGCGACACCCATGTAGGTGCCCAAGTTCATGACTTCGGCCGGGAGTTTGTCCAACTTTGCGTAAATTGCCTTGTTTTTCTCGATAATTTTTCCATCGACTTCATATGAGTGTCCGCCGAAATTGACTGCGGCTTTCCCATCGATGCTGAAAGCAATACTTTTCTCATCAGTGATGTCGACCGGTCCTTTGACCTCCAAATCTATCGAGCCTAATTCGACGTCTGCGGTCTTGAGTCGTGCGGTAAGCGAAAAATCCGGAGTATACGTTTTGAGACGGGTGTTTTTATCGACCGCGGTTATCAAAATCTGTTCCGGATTTTTCGGAATAAGAGGAATTTTGTAGAAAAGTAAGGTAAGCTCTTTTCTGTGAGATGAAAGAATTGGGAGTTTGGTTTTTGTATAAACAGTCACTGCCATTGCTCCGACAACCACAATAACAATCAATAAAAATAATGCTCCAAAAGTGATAATAATTTTCTTTAATGTGTCGTGTCTGAAAGGGCTAGCCATCGACCCGGTATTCAAGGGATTTTGAATCAGAGGGGCTGAAGGTGGAGGAGGTGCCGATTGTGTCGGTTGATTGGGTTGGGTCGGTTCCATAAACGATACTTACATTATGACCACATGAGGCTTACAAAAGTCAACTGGATGAATGTATGCTCTTCTTACTCCAATTCGCAACTTTTTTTCGTTGCGAATTTGAGTGTAGAAGAAGTTATACCCGACCACTCTTCTCAGTAAAAGGGGTATATAATAAATGCCATGCGTTTGAAATTCTTGACAATCAACATATTATTCGGCGGAATGATTTGGGACAATCTTGTTCGGTTTATTCGCGATGAAAAGCCCGACATATTGGCAATTCAGGAAGTGTATAACGGGCAGAATCCATCTCTTGAGAAAAGATACCGGACTATGAATGAATTTGAGGCTTTGTTCTCAGACTCTCTTCCCTACAACGCCTTTGGGGCAACAGTTCTTGATAAGAGCGTACAGGCTACCTGGGGGAATGCCGTTTTTTCAAGATTTCCTATCGCAAATTACAAGACTGTTTTTTTTAATCTACCATTTACCGAATACGATTTTGATTTAGACACGGACCCGAGACTTGCTGCAGAGGGAATGTTGGAGGTAGAAATTATTGTCGATGACAAAAAATTGCACGTATATAGTTGGCATGGGGTGTGGGACAATCATGGTGGAGACACGGATAGTCGTTTTATCATGGGAGAAAAAATCATCGAGGCAATAAAAGGGAAGGAAAATGTAATATTGGCAGGGGATACGAATGTTAACCCAGACACTCAAGTCATTTCAAATATTTCCGAAAAATTAGGACTTGTAAGTGTTTTTGGAAATTCACTTCAAAGCACATTCAATATGAAGCACAAAAAAGAACCTGGGAATTATGCTCACTCGCCGGTTGATCAAGTATTTGTAAGCCCCAATTTTCAAATCATTGAGAAAGAAATGCCGCAAGTGGATGTCTCCGACCACTATCCGTTGAAAGTTCTTCTCGAAGTTTAGTTACTTTGCAGTCTTTAGTGTTTGTATTATTTGGTCCATTTCGGCAAGTATATTTTTGTCCTCATTATCCGGTACGCTATAAGTGATGAATCCAAAGGTGGTCGGCATTCCATATGAGCCGCTCGTGGTAGCTGTCTTCATGCAAAACACATAATTGGTAAAACTATTTTGTGAGGGTTTTGCAATTCTTCGCATCTCACCCGCACTGTTTGCAACTTCAACATACTTTTTACCGCGAAAGTCCTGAACAAAGGGATTACCGGTTGGAAGCGGGTCCTCAAAAACGCATAAGCCTCCTTCAGCCGGAGCCTGGAATATTTTTATAGAATACTCGCCTTTGACAAGAACTATGCTGTCGGTTACCCCATCATTCTCAACGTCCCTTGTCCACGTCTCGGGATACGAGATGGTATACGAAGGAAATGATGTCGAATGCAATTTCGTGCTGGTGTAGGAAATCCATTTGACCGACGGGGCAAGAGTGGGTTTTGTTTCTGCCGGAAGTCTTGTCTGAGTAGAAGTGGAGGATGTGTCGGTTGGCGCCGGGGTAGTAGCTGAGGTTTTAGATTGTTTTTGAGAGGTGAATAACAAAATTACAAGTGCGATTATGAATGCGAGAAAAACCAGGGCGCCAATTATGATGAATTTCCGTTTGTTGTCAGTGTTTGCCGGTTGAATGAGAGGCGATGGGGTAGTCAGCGGTTGGGATATTTGGGGATCCATATTCTTAATTCTTCCACTAATAAGATATCATTTCAAGCATTTAGAAAATTCCGGTGATGGTTCTTAAGAAATTGTTTGAGCAATATTGGGAATAAGCTGCATGCCAGCTTCCCAATTTTGTTTTTCTGCAACTTCACTTGCGGGTGTAAGTTTGCCTTTCGGCCCATCGGCTGGCAACTCTTGTGCTGTTCTAAATTTTATCAAGCCTTGTGTTGCGTTATATACAATCCCATCTGACTTATCAACCAATAGCCCTTCAGTCCCCGGTATGACTGGGCCGGGAATTCTTTCAGGGTCAAATAGATTTATTTCCCCGTTTCCATTAGGGTTAGGAATCCATGGCCCGGGTCTATTTGAGGTAGCTTTTGCTCGTCGGTACGTCATCTCTGCCGATTCGAGCCGCAGTCGGCCATCTTCTCTTGTGATTTTTCTTTCGGCATCGATTCTGTTCCGTTGCTCTTGGCCAATATAAACCATGCCTTCACCAAAAGCTTTCGCAACATTATCAACGCCCTCAAGAGTTGTTGTAATTGCGATACTTGTTAGCTCTCCAACCGCAGTTGAAAAAGTATGTGCATCTTCATATTCCGTAAAGTTCTGGGCAATAACATGGCCGGAATCCATCAGTCTTGGATCTGTTCCATCGTCTTCTATCCTGTAACAAGTAACTCCTCCACGGTATTTATTGTCAGGTGTCTTCTCGTCATTAAGCATCTGTTGGGGTATTCCGGAGCCTCCGGGGTGGAGGGGGAGAGGGGTGAAATGGACTGCAATCATGCCAAGGCGAGCGCTTGCAATTTGGTCTAATCCGACGCTTGGTGTAAAGTTGGCACCGACAATAAGGTCTGCACCGTATGACTTTAACGTCTCTACAAATCCGGGGTCTTCAAAATTTGTAAACGTAAAATCGGGTATCCCCTGGTCTTTTGCGGTTTTTCGAATGGGGTCGAAATCTTTATCATTTTTCTTTCTCATCGGGCCTCCGACTGCAACAACTTCATGCCCATGGTCTATTAGTCCTTTTGTAACCCCATCACCTATTGGACCCATTCCGATAACAACAACTTTCATTGATGGAATTCCTCTCTCAGGGTTCCAAACAACTTGAGACGGGTCAAAATCCGGGAGGGGTTCTAGGGTTGGAGGTTCTAGTCGGGCAAGTTCTTCGGGAGTGGGCTGCAATATCTCTGCCATTACTTTTCAAATGTATACCAGTTGAAATTTGTTGTCAATATAGTATGTTTTTAATATGTCAGAAAAGATTTTGCTAAGCTATACTACTTGGAAGTTGCGAATCCTTGTGTATAAAATAATTATATGCCGGATGAATTGATGGAAAAAGCTGTTGCGGGGGCGATGTTACTTGCTTCAGGTTTACCAACTGACCATTTGCAACCCGCAAATCCTCAGAACACGGCCAGTCAAGATAAAAGCATTGTAGCCGAGGTAGGAAAGCTCCCTTCGAAGCCCAATCTAGTAACACCCCAAGGAAATAGGATAGTTCTTCCAAATATCAGTTTTGATGGCGCATCCTCAATAGAAAATCCTAATCAGGTTAATAAAATAAAGGCCATGGATTGGCTTGCTGCTGATGATCCGACAGAATCAGGTTATAACCAAATCGATGCAGTCCATCCCCAAGAAAAAATGCACAGGAGAGATTGCTTGCCTATGGGACAGTTTATTGTTGGGTGCTTGTCGGATTTTGGCCATGATCCTGAGGGTATTTCAGGTACGGTTGCAAAATTGGGGCAATTTGATGAGAAAGCAGGGGATGGGTCGGACATTATTAAAGTTGACGAAGACTGGGTTTCAATTGTTGCAACCCAAGACCTAACAGGTGGAAAACAGCTGTTTGTCAGTGAGAATTGTAAAATCGGGGATGGGTGGGTGCTTTTTCCCACGTCTTTTGTTGATAATTTGCATGATGGGAAAAAGGGGAGTGCTATTGTTCCTATACGGCAAGTATTCATAAAACCTGATGGGACATACGACTGTCCGCCTGCAGATTCGTATGACAAGACGTTAACGGATTGGGAATATAAAGAAAATGGTGAATTTAAAAGCGGAACCTTTCAAACAATTCGTGTCCGTCACTACCATACTGCCGATAAGGACAATCCTTATGGATATGAAGAGTTTTGGTTCACAAAAGAGTACGGCCTTACAAAATGGGCATCGGTCCGTAAGAATACGGAAGGGAAAGATAAAGTGTTTGTTGAGTTTGACTGGTCATTACGGGAAAAAAATCCAAATTTTTCGGATAATAAAAATTGGCCCTGGGCATTTACCGAAATTCAAAAATAAATATCAAGTTTATTTACCGCCTGAAAAGCGAATCAATAACTCCTTCACTTCGTTCAGTCGGGGTGGAGGGAATTGAACCCTCTGCCGCACGAACCCGAATCGTGCATGCAACCGATACACCTCACCCCGAAATAATGATCAATAGCTGATAGCTAATGGTCAAAGTTTATGTCATTTTATATTTGTGTGACCCCGAGAGGAGTCGTTCTGCAACTCGTTGCAGTTGCAAAGCAACAATCCAATCTTTCCCATCGCTCGAGTGCATTGCGTCAGCGGTGAGAGTCGAACT
>JAYRRJ010000158.1:0-6111 GCA_041910135.1 Candidatus Levyibacteriota bacterium | reverse complement strand
GTGGCGCAAGTCATGCGGGTTCGAGTCCCGCCTCAGGCACAAATCAATCAATAGTTGATAGTCAATAGTTATTAGTTAAAAGTCTTTAAACTCTTTTTTCTTACCTGATATTGTGTTTCAGAAAGTCAATAATGTGTGCGTGATGTGAGTAAAATATCCACATATTGAGAAGAACTAGTCCCGGAAAAACAATGCCCTTCTCAATTATTCCCCCTGTATGAAAACGTAGTGCTTGAACCGGAGGAATTCCAATGTGTATTGGTATGGGAAATAACCAGGGCACCCCATCGTGCGTAAATGTATCGGTCACCAAATGGGATACAACCCCTATCATAAAAGCCCACCACACAATATTCATGTCTACCAACAAAACGCCCGAAATAAACATTAAAAACAACTTTGAAAGAACTCCAAAAAGTATAATGCCCAATATAGAGTGGGAAATGAACCTATGCCCGCCAAAAAGCGGTGAAATAAATTTGCCAAATAGTGTCCCCAGTGTCATTTTATGCCACAACGCACCGGTTGGCTGATCGATGTCGGGAGTAAGTCCGCCTATCATGTTGGCTGAAAATGCAACGAATGCGGTTGCCAGAGACATATGAGAAATAGGCTGAGTCGCAACGATAAAAGATACTGCGGTAAATGCGGCTAAATCATGAGTGCGTCCGGTCATAGGTCAGTTTAATAGCTAGTAGTTAATAGTTATTAGTTAGATTTAAGATTCTTTGCGAAAAAGTCCGAGACTATTTTTTTATACAAACCCGGGTTTGTCTTGAAAGTTTCTACGTGTTTTGCACCCGGGAAAAGCACTCTCTCTCCTTTATTTACTCGAGAAAGTAAATCCGCACTGTTCTGAGGGGGAATGAGTGTGTCATTTTCTCCATGCAAGAAAAGCAGAGGAGTATCTTTCAGGACAGTAATGTGATCTATTGGTTTCACGACATCGACGTCAATTTTGTAAAGAGCTTTAGCAGCAAGATAAATGCCCGAGTGAAGGAAAAGAGGCACGCTATGTTCTTTTACCATAATATCTGAAACAATGGGTCTCACAACTGTTGCAGGGCTATCAAGCACTATCCCTCCTGCGCCTTTTACATCGTCTGATGCCATTATTGTCGCGATTGCACCCAATGAGTCACTGATAATTCCTATGTTTTGCGGCTCGTACTCTTGTGTTACCAAATAGCCGAACGCGCCGGCTACGTCATTTTTTTCATATTGTCCAAAACTTATCCGCGAATATTGTGATTCTCCGGTCCCTCTGAGGTCGAATAATAATATTGTATATCCCAAGTCAAGAAAGTATTTCGCAATTTCAGGCGCACCATAGACTTCATTTGCCCTATTCTGATTTCCCGCGCCGTGCACAAACATAATAGCCTTGCCATTAGTTCCGGGAAATAGCCACCCGGCAAGTTGCACATTGTCTTTTGAGCGGAATACTACGTCAGCACCGCGCCCTATATTTGCTTTGTCAAAAGTAACGGGACTTTTACCTGGCACAGTCAAAACCGAGGCTATATAAATACTAATTCCAATATATGCAACAATTCCGAGGATTATGAGTCCTACGGTAATTTGAAATACTCTCACTCCAACCATTTTTCAAGTGTAGCAGAAAAATAAAAATAATTACCAGTCTTTTTTATAGTCGCTTCGCTCGTCAAAAAAGATTTCTAAAAAGACTACCAGTCGGAGACTGGCAAGCTCTGCTTAAACGCAGTCAAGCTTTGCTTACCGGTCTTTTTTATAGTCGCTTCGCTCGTCAAAAAAAACTACCAGTCTTTTTTATAAGCAAAGCTTGCAGACTCGATTGTCACCAATCTCGCCTGTAGTACTTCTTACCTTTTAATTCTTTGGGGAGATATTCCTGGTCTATTTTTTTCCCTTCCCGTTCTTCTTTCCATGCATATCTCACATGTCCCTCACCGTATCCTAAATTTTTCATTACTTTATTTGAAGCATTTCTCAAATGCATCGGAATTGAAGGCAAATTCTCGATTTCAACATCAGACAAAGCTTCAAAAATGCCCGTAGTTGAAGCTATGCTCTTCTTTGCCGTGGCAAGAAAGGTAGCAGTTTGGGCCAAAATGAGCTGAGCCTCCGGAAGCCCTATCATATGAACCGCCTGCATCCCCGAAGTCGCAACAACTAATGCAGTCGGCTGGGCGTTTCCGATATCCTCAGACGCAAATATCACCATGCGCCGGGCAATGAACATTGGGTCCTCCCCTGCTTTTAACATACGTGCCAAATAATGGAGTGTCGCATCAGGGTCATTTCCCCGCATGCTTTTGATAAAAGCCGAAATAGTGTCATAATGATAATCCCCCTTCTTGTCATAATAGACCGCTCTTCGCTGCATCGCATCCTCAGCAGTTTTCAGGTCAATCTTCTTGGACATTGCTACCGCAACTTCAATTGCGTTTATGGCAAATCTGGCGTCTCCATTTGAATATTTAACTATATGAGATATCGCTTCGTCAGTTGCTCTTGCCTTCGGAAAAAGAGACAGTGCCCGCCGTACTACCTTTTCAATGTCAGTATCCTCAAGAGGCTTTAAGACAAAGAGCTGGGAGCGGGACAAAAGAGGTGCATTAACCCGAAAACCCGGATTTTCAGTTGTGGCGCCGATAAGAAGTATCGTTCCGTTTTCAACGTGAGGCAAAAAAGCGTCCTGTTGTGCTTTATTAAAGCGGTGAATTTCGTCCACAAAAAGAACTGTCATTTTCCCTTTTTCTTCTTTCACGTCTTCAGCGTGTTTTATAACGTTTCGAACGTCGGCAACCCCCGATGTTACGGCGGAGAAAAAAATGAACTCTGCATCAATTGAATTTGCAATGACCGTTGCCAGAGTTGTCTTGCCGCATCCCGGTGGTCCCCAGAATATCATCGAGAAAACCTGCCCACCTTCTATCATCATGCGGATTGGTTTTCCTTTTCCTACCAAATGATTTTGTCCTATGAACTCATCCAAAGTTTTGGGTCTAAGCCTCTCGGCCAGGGGGATTTGCATGAGTCTATTCTAACACTTCAAAACAAGTGAGAAGTTTAGTAAAATGTTGTGACAAACGGGGGGCCCGTAGTTCACCGGTAGAATGCATCCATGGCATGGATGAGAAAGGAGTTCGATTCTCCTCGGGTCCACAAAGTTTTGGCCTTACGCTCATTGGTAAGCGAAGCTTGCTTTTCTAACGAAAAGTAGCGCGCTTCCATGGCATAGAAAAGGTGAGGGGTTCGAATCCCCTAAGGTCCACAGTATCCTTTGCGATACGTATTGACAACTCATCTTTTCGGTGGCATAGTAATGGAAATGGAAAATGAAGCAACACCCTCAAAAAAAGGCATGTCCCCCATGATGATAGGTGGAATAGTAATCCTTGTCGTGGTTGTGATAGGCGCAATTGTGTTTATGACCAAAAACGGTTCTAGGACCTCGTCTGAAACATCTAATGCTCCCACGGCAGCACCCACGCAAGCAACCCAACAAGTACCCGCCGAGGGAAGCGCAATTGAAGAAAAGAAGGAAGGAACTGTCAAGACATTCACAATTGAAGGATCAAGTTTCAAATTTAGCCCAAATACCATAACAGTCAACGAAGGCGATATGGTAAAAATTATCTTCAAAAACGTCCAAGGTTTTCATGACTTTGTACTTGATGAATTTAACGTAAAATCAAAAACAATTCCGGCAAATCAAACGGATGAGGTACAATTTGTAGCAAGCAAAAAAGGAACCTTTGAATTCTACTGCTCGGTCGGCAACCACAGAGCTATGGGAATGGTAGGCAAACTCACCGTTCAATAGTTTTTTCTACTTTGCTTTCGTTCTTTCACGAATTATTTGGGACAATTCTTGAATTCTATTGTAAGCAACTTCAAACACTGTTCTTTTTTTGCAAATTTCGTTAAGCGCATTAATATCATCAACACTTGGCTGTAAAATAGTCGTTGTTTGCGGATACATTATAGAACCCTCATTATTGTTATGGTCAAGCCCAAGCGCATGACCGAATTCATGAGTCAAAGTATGCAGGAATTCATCCTTTGAAATATCGATATAAATACTGATCTTTCGCTTCGCTCCTTCCTGCTCATATAGTCCTTCCTCAGGTTTAAATTGCAGCACTTGTTTGTAATTGTCTATTGTCTGGTTCAATTTCTGTGCATTTAAATTGTATTCTTGCGTGGATTGCCCAAGACTCAGCGCTTCCCCATTGAGACTTCTGGCCTCAGCCTGCAATTCTTTTTGTTGAGAAACAAGCTTTTCATACTCCTCTTTTGGAGCCCCTCCACGGCTGTTCCAATACTGAATCTGCTGATTTAACTGATTTACTTTTGCTTCAAAATCTTCTTGCTTTTTCTTGAAAGCGGCAATTTTCGGATCGATGTCCCCTTGTTTTTGCTTCAGGTCGCTGTTGAGTTGAGTAATTTCGCTTGTGAGAGCCTGTCTTGAGTCATACACCATATTGATGGTAAAGGTGGAGTTTGGGTCATAGACGAACAGTTGTTTGTTTTGGGTTGTATTCCAAATATTTGCCGCAGCTTTTGCATCCGTCAAAAGCTCTTCCGGAGTCACGTGGAATCGCGTGTCAATCGAACCGATAGAATAGGCTATTGATGTATCGCATGGAGAATAATAGACAACTTTTTCCATAAGGGCTTTCCCCTGTGGGGTAAACACTACAAAAAAAGCAGTCAAAAACACAAAAACTGCAATTATCCAAATTCGCTTCATAATAGAATTGTAGTCGAGTCTAGATGTGGTTTCAAATTTATGGATGAATATTGAATATCTTTTCGATAACAAAAAGCGCAATAAAAATTGTTAAGACGCCCATAAGCAAAGCGAGAGTTTCTCTTATTGCTAACCCCTTTTTGTTTTCGTGGTGAATTTCAGGGATGAGATCTGAAAGGGATATGTATAAAAAGAATCCCGATGTCAGAGAAAGAAAAATCACAGAAAGGCTTTCAATCCTACTTCCATAATAGTAGGCAAATACTGCTCCCAAAAAAGAAGCCAATGCGCTGACGATATTTACCGTCAACACTTTTTTTCTACTCATTTTGTTTTTTAACATTACCCCAAAATCACCAATTTCTTGTGGAATTTCGTGCGCCCCAACTGCAAATGTAGTAATAATTCCAAGAGGAACATTTGCGATAAAAGTTGCGGCGATGGCAACTCCGTCAATAAAATTATGTATGGTGTCTCCAATAATCATAAGAGGAACGATTGGCTTTCCCTTAATCTCGTGCTCCTCAAAACTATGATGATGAAACCAATGAAGAAATCTCTCTAAAATGAAAAAAAACAAAGCTCCGGATAGAGTCCAGGAAAAAACAAAAGAATTATCAATGCGAAGTTGTCCTGCTAAATCCAAAGATTCGGGAAGTAAATCAAAGAATACTGTCCCAAGAAGTGTCCCTGCAGCGAATGAAGAAAGGATGTGCGATATTTTATAGGCAAAGTCGCGCCTGAAAAGTAAAAGAATACCTCCCACTAGAGAAATAATGCTGCCTATAAAATTGAATAAGAGGATTAGAACGAGTGTATTCATATGCATTCTTCGCACATTCCGTAAAATTCAAGAGAATGGCTTTCTACCCGAAAACCTGTACTTTCATTAATTTCTTTTTCAAGTCTTTTTATATTACAACTTGATACGTCTTCAATCCTCCCGCAATTTTTACAAATTGCATGATGGTGTTCCTCCCGCTTTGCTTCGTAAAAAAACTTCTTTTCCTGAAACTGGAAACGCGATATCAAGTCTTTTTGAATAAAATTTTCAATAATTCGGTAAATTGTTGCTTGATCCGCATCTACTCTTTTCCTTGTAATAAGTTCTGAAATTGAAGCAATGTCTAACGGCTTCTGAGCTTCTGTAAGAACATTTAAGACCGCTAACCTGGCCGGAGTAACCCGAAGCCCCTTGTTTCTTATTAAATCTTTCTGAAAACTCATGCAAAAAGTATATGCGAATTGTTCGCATTTGTCAAATGTGAGGTTTTTTACACATTAACAGACCATTTCTGGTCTGTTAATGATATTTGTAGCGTATATATTCATATACGCTGGTTGTTTAAAAAACGCTACTGACGTAGTTC
>JAYRRJ010000157.1:0-22431 GCA_041910135.1 Candidatus Levyibacteriota bacterium | reverse complement strand
TCTTTCAGCCAAATCAACCGCTTTTTTTGAAGAATCGATTGAAGTCCCTGTATTAACAATGATTGTTACTCCTTTTGAAATAGCGTCACGAATAACCGCGTCCGAATCACCTTCGAATTTCTCAAACTGCATATGACAATGCGCATCAAGCATAACTCAATAATTAGTATAAAGAATTAAGTATTAAGTATAAAGGAAGAAAATAGTCTTTCTGAAGATTACCTAATCGCTAAAGGCTAAACCCTAAAGGATGATTTAGTAGTCCATGCCGCCCATTCCAGGCATTCCGCCACCGGGCATTGCAGGTTCTTTCTTTTCAGGAAGATCGGTAACTAAAGCTTCAGTTGTTAGGACCATCATGCCAACAGATGCGGCGTTTTGAACCGCTGAGCGAGTAACTTTTGCCGGGTCTATGACACCTGCTGCAATCATCGACCCAAAACCGAGAGTTGCCGCGTTGAATCCGTAGTCTTTGTTCTTTGCATCTTTGCCTGCTTCCTCAACAGTTCTTAGGACCCAACCGTCATCGGCACCCGAATTTTTTGCAATTCTTCTTAAAGGAGCTTCCAATGCCTGGAACAGAATATCTACTCCGAGCTTCTCATCGTCGGTTGTAAGCTTGTCCTTAACGGCCGGAAGAACCACCCGGGACTTAAGAAGAGTTACTCCGCCACCGGCAACAATCCCTTCTTCAAGAGCTGCTTTTGTTGCTGCTACCGCATCGATGACTCTTTCTTTTTTCTCTTTCATTTCAATCTCGGTTGCCGCACCGACATTGATTACTGCAACTCCCCCTGCAAGTTTTGCAAGTCGTTCTTGAAGTTTTTCGCGGTCAAAATCCGAAGTGGACTTTGCGATTTCTTTTTTGATTGAGTCTATTCGTGCTGCCACGACCTTTTTGTCTCCTTTGCCTCCAATTATCTGGGTGCTTTCGCTAGTCGATTTCACTTTGTCTGCACGTCCACAATCCTCAACCGTGATACTTTCAAGCTTTCGCCCCATGTCCTCAGAAATTACGGTTCCACCTGTCAAAAGTGCGATATCCTCAAGCATTGCTTTTCTTCTATCCCCAAATCCGGGAGCCTTGACAGCCAAAACATTGATAACTCCCTTTAGCCGGTTGAGTACAAGTGTAGCCAAAGCCTCACCCTCAATGTCATCTGCAATCAACACAAGGTTTTTGGAAACTTTGACGAAATTCTCAAGGAAAGGAAGAAGTTCCTGAAGATTTCCGATTTTTTTATCGGTAATAAGAATGTATGCATCGTCAATTTCCGCCTCCATCGTGTCCGAATTAGACGCAAAATAGGCCGATGCGTATCCTTTGTCAAATTCCATTCCTTCCTTGTAATCGATTGAGAATTCGATTCCCCGACCCTCTTCAACTGTGACTATCCCATCTTTTCCTACTTTTTCTAAAGCCTCGGCAATAAGTTTTCCGATCTTTTCATCCTGTGCAGAAATCGTTGCAACCTTCAAAACATCATCACCCTTCACTTCTTTTGTCATTTTCTTGATTTCCTCAATTGTCGCATCAACAGCCTTTTGCATTCCGACTTTAAGAATCATCGGATTTGCGCCGGCTGCTACATATTTAAATCCGTGGTTAATTATTTCCTGCGCAAGAAGAGTTGCGGTCGTCGTTCCGTCTCCTGCAACATCATTTGTCTTTGAAGCTGCTTCCTTGACAAGCTGTGCGCCCATGTTTTCAAATGGATCTTCAAGTTCGATTTCTTTTGCAACACTCACTCCGTCATGGATAACATTAGGAGCTCCCCATTTCTTGTCAATTGCAACATTTCGACCCTTCGGCCCAAGCGTTGTGACAACTGCGTCTGCCAATTTATCGACTCCCGTTTTTAGTGCTTTTCGGGCTTCTTCACCGTATTTAATTTGTTTTGCCATAATATGTGAGCCTTTCTATTAATTTAAGTCCTTGCGAGCATATTATACCGAGAGTCTCAGTTCAAATGGCCAGTTGGACATTTGAACAAGAGTTATCGGTATAAACTCATCCAAGAATTGCGAGTATATCTTTTTGCTCGACAATTGTCCATTCTTCATTCCCAACTTTTACTTCATTTCCTCCCCACTTCTTGTACATTACCTTGTCTCCGACTTTTACAACCATTTTTTCTTTATCCCCTTTGGGTGAAATATGTCCTTCACCGATAGCCATAACAAGGCCGACCTGGGGTTTTTCTTTAACGGTATCCGGAATGATGATGCCTGACGCGGTCTTCGATTCCGCATCAACGGGTTTTATAAGAACATTTGAAAAAAGCGGTGTTATATTTTCCTGTGTCATTTTTGCCATATTAACAACAGCTTTACTAGTATCGGAAATTGCAGATAGCTGCGGTCATATTTATACAAAATAGTTATCAATTTGTCAAGGGGATTGCTAATTAGGTTTTTGTTCGCTTGCAAAAAAACCATAAATCTTCTACGCTAATATCATCGTGTATTGCAGGCTTTTTTGCCTGTTGATGGTAGTGGCATGAATATATTTAAAAACAAGTACTTTCTCCTCGGCAATCTGGCTTTCCTCCTTTTGGTAATCCCTATCGCTCTTTACTTTATTAAAAATCAGACCTCAACTCGTGGAAGTGCCGCCCCAACAACCACGCTTTCCTTCAATCCGCCAAGCCTGACAGCCGACCAATGCGACAACACTCAAAAAACCAAACTTATCGTCAATCCCGGCCAAAACATCGTAAGCCGCGTGCAACTTGCTCTAAAGTGGGATAAGGCAAAATTTGACATCGACATCGCTCCCGCCAAAAGCACCTTTCAGGTGACAAAAGGTCCCGATTCGACGCCGGACGGAATGAATCTAACAATTGGAATCGGAACCGCAGGCTCAGACAGCGTGAATGCGATTTCAACGACTACGGAGCTTGCAATCATCACCATTAAACCTATTGCGCCCTCAAATGGAGTTATCAGACTTGACATAGACTCTGCAGGCACAAAAGTATACTCTCTCTCAAACCAAGACGGACAGGCGGAAAACGTATATAATGCGGGCAATTCATCCGGCCTGCAACTGTCCATTACTCCTAAAACTTGCAATGGAACGTCCCCCTCCCCGGGCGTAACACTTACCACATCCCCCTCCCCAAGTACTACCATAACAGTTTCTCCAACTGCCGTGCCGACCTTATCTACCAACAAATCACCGGTTTGTATTAACCTTTCATCCTCAACCTCATCGGGCTCTGCACCTTTGTCTGTTACGCTTACCGCAATAGGACGGGATACCGACGGAACCGTTTCAAAGGCGACATTTAATTTTGGGGACGGCACTTCTCAAGATGTTGTCGCAGGCCTTGGTACTGCATCGGTTTCCGCACAGCTTGCACACACTTACAATTCGGGAGGAAACTTTACTGCAACTGCGGTTTTTACTGATAATTCGGGGGCTGTCAGTTCTGTTTGTAGCCAACCCATGGCGGTTAGTGGGGCTATTGCAACAACCGCCCCTACAGCAACGCCAACGCTCGCCCCTATTGCAACGTCTATCCCTACAAACACCCCAACTCTCGCTCCGTCGGGAAGTATTGGACAAACAATTGGAATTATCGGCGGCGTTGTGCTTGCAATTATTGCAGGAGTATTTCTTCTTGCACTCTAACTTTTTCTCAAAAGTAGAAAAACTCTAAACTTTGAGAATACTCATGAATGCTTCTTTGGGAACGTTTACGCGTCCGATTGATTTCATTTTTTTCTTTCCCTCTTTTTGCTTGTCAAGCAATTTATCTTTTCGTGTTCTATCTCCTCCATACAACTTTCCGGTAACATCTTTCATATATGCACCAATTTTCTCGGAAGCAATAATTCTTCCTCCGACCTGCGCTCGCACTGCAATCTGAAAACTATGTTTTGGTATTGATTTTGAAAGGGCTTCAACAATTTTTCTTGAAAAACTGTCGGTGATACTTTTGTGGACGATAAAAGAAAGCTCGGGCACTATTAAGTCATTGACTGAAATATCTACCCTTTCCAAATCGGAATTTCGGTAATCAAGAAAATCATAATCAAAAGACGCATATCCCGCAGACACCGACTTTAATTTGTCGTAAAAGTCATACACGATATTTGAAAGCGGCATTTCAAAAGTCACTTTGACCTGGTTTCCAAAATATGTAACGTCGCCTTCTGTTCCACGGCCTTTGTACACCAAATCAAGTATACCACCTAGATATTGAGCAGGGGTATAAACCTCACCAATAATAAATGGTTCTTTAATATCATTTTTTGAAATATCAAAATCCTTTGGCGATGATACTTCAACCCCATCAACCAAATAAAGAATAGAGGGAGGCGCGGAGAACACGTCAAGGGCATATTCTCTCTCGAGCCTCTCCATTACAATCTGTGAATGCAAAAGTCCCAAAAAACCACATCTAAATCCGGACCCAAAAATAGTGGAATAATCCGGCGCAATAACCAATGCGGCATCCGTCAATTTTAATGAATAAAGCGCTTTTCGTAGATTTTGAAAATCGGAGGAAGACGTCGGATAAATTGATAAATATACGAATGGCTTCTGTTCTTTGTATCCGGGCAGGCTTTCCCCCGGATTTTTGGAAAGAGTCATCGTATCTCCCACTTTTGCTTGGGTTATGTCTTTGATGTTAGTAATAACATACCCCACATCACCGCTTTTCAAGCTACTCGATGAGGAAAAGGTGGGAGCCATAAACCCGACGTCCATAACAAGCGCCTTTGAATTATCCGAAAGGAATACTATCTCCTCACCCTTTCGAATTTCACCGTTTCTTACTCTCACAAAAATCACAATACCTCTGTGCTCATCGTACTTTGAATCAAAAATCAATGCTTGTGTTTTATCGTTGTCTGAGCCATGTGGTGGTGGAATTTTTTCGATAAGCTTTGCCGTCAGTTCCTCGACGCCTAATCCGGTTTTTGCAGAAATCCGTAATATTTCCTCCTTGGCAAAACCAAAAGACTCAACAATTTCGCTTTCAACTCTTTCAACCTCCGCGCTATCAAGGTCTACTTTGTTAACGACAGGAATGATAGTCAAACCCAAGCTTTTTGCCACGTTGAAGTGTGAAACAGTCTGGGCTTGTATTCCCTTTGTCGCATCAACAACCAAAATCGCACCTTCGCAGGCATACAATGTCCTTACAACTTCATATGAAAAATCGACGTGCCCGGGGGTATCGATGAGATTAAGAATATAATCCTGCCCGTTAACCGTGTATTTCATATGAACAGGAGCCAACTTTATCGTTATACCACGCTCGCGAGAGATTGGATTGCTATCCAAAAATTGTTCTTGCGCCAAATCCTTCCCCGTAACAGTTCCGGTCATAGCTAAAAACCGGTCTGCAAGCGTTGATTTGCCATGATCAACATGGGCAATGATGGCAAAGTTCCTAATATTATTCATAGTTAAAATTTGCTGTCATATGAGTGCAAACGAAATATGATGGCAAAGTTACTAATATTATTCATACGTAGAGTGCATTATATCAGGAAAAGCAGATTATGGGTTCACTTTTGAACCTTCGAGGAGTTCTCCGATTTGCTTTATAATCTTATCCTTGTCTTTAAACTGCTTAACTACGGCAATTATGTAATATGCTTCTTTAATATCAAGAAGCCAGGTGAAAAATATGTATGCCACAATTCCGGTCACCGATGCAATACCCGTTAATATCAATAAATTGACGGTTCTTGTTGTATCAAAAACAAGTTGGTCGAGAAGTTTTATGGGGATATAAAGCGCTACTCCCATCACAAACGTTGCCGTCAAAATTTTCATCGTAGTAATAACTATCTCAAGTTTTGGCAACGTAATTTTTGCGTTAAGAGTTATGAGAAGAAGGATAAAACTCATAATGTTGCCAATAGTGAACGAGATTCCCAAATAATAAACAGGCAGCTTTAAAATTAAAATGAAATAATACGAAAGAGAAACATTCACCAATACTGAAAAAAGTGTAATAAAGAATGGCGTCTGTGAATCTTTCAGTGCAAAAAACGCCCGTGAAAAAAGGTAAATAGCGCTCTGCGCCGCAATAGAGATACCCAAAAGCGCAAGAGTCAAGCCGGTTAGAACCGTTGCGTCCCAATCAAAACGCTGTGCTCCAAAGAAAAGTCTTACAACAGGAACCCTCAAAACTACCAAAAGCGCGCTGATTGGAAGCGTTAGGTACATGATTTGATTGAGGGATGAAACAAAAATTGAAACGAATTCCTTCGGATCTTTTGATTTCATTGAAAGTGAAGGAAACGATGCTTGGGCGATTGACTGACCGAATAAAAGGACCGGGGCAAGCATAAGGGTTTGCGCCAACTCCAAAACAACAAGTCCGCGAGAGGTGGTAAAGGAAGCAAAAAAAACATTTGCCGTTATTGCAATTTGCGTAACGAGTAAGGTAAGCGAGCGCGGAATCATAAGTTTCGCAATTTTTTTCACCGCCTCATCTCTATGCAATGTAAACCGGTAGGAAAACCCGGTACCCTTCAGAAGCGGAAGTTGTGTAGCAAAAAAGAAAAATGAACCAATTACGACTCCCAATGTTGCCCCATATATTCCGAGATGAAATACCCCTGAAAGAACGGTGATTCCAATGATTATTCCTAAGTTATAGAGAGCCGATGCAATTCCCGGAATAAGAAAATGCTGATAGGATTGGAGCACCCCTGAAAAAACGGTCCCGACAATAAAAAATACTTCGGATATCTGAATAATAATCATCAGATTGGCCATGAGACCAAGCTCTCTTTCCGAAAAACCCGGAGCAACCGCTTTTGCCAACGGGTGCGAGAACACAATGATAAAAAGCGAAATGATGACGAAAACGAGGATGCCATAATTGAGAATTGCAGAAGTAAATTTATTTGCCTCGTCTTTTTTGTGTTGAGAGATAAAATCCGAAAATAAGGGAATAAACGAAGTTGATAAAGCTCCTGTTATAAAAATTTGAAATAAAAAATCAGGAACCCTAAACGACGCGAGAAATACACCCAAATCGCTTGATGCTCCAAAAAGCGCTACCAAAAGACGATATTTAAGGATGCCCAAAATTTGCCCGAATATCGTTGTTGCTACGATAAAAAAGGCAGCCGTAAAAATGTTTGATTGTTTTTGGGTCAACGCTTGAAGTCCCTTTTTAAAAATGTCCTTTACCATGAATTCTATTATGAAGTTGTACGGGCTCATGACTTTTGCTTCTCAGCCCCACAGCAAAATCTGTTGATCCCAAGATACACACATCTTTGATATAACTTATATCGCTTTTTATTTTAGCCGATAATTGTCGACAAACAAAAACGAAATCACTTTTGAGGCTCCTTTTCTTGAATTTGCTCATTATCCATGTTAGAATAACCAAGTTCTGTTTACAATATTCAAAGAATGTGTTGCAAAACAATCTAGACAGGACCTTATATTATGCCAGTTATAAAATCAGCAATAAAGAAACTGCGACAGGATAGAAAAAGAGAAAAGAAAAACGACGCGCTTCGCGCAAGTCTTAAGTTAGCCATTTCTCAGGCAAAAAAAACAAAGAGCGGAAAGTCCGTAGCTCAGGCAGTCGCGGTTGTGGATAAGGCCTCAAAAAACAAGATTATTCATTCGAATAAGGCTGCACGTTTGAAATCCACACTCACCAAACTTGCCAAACCAACAGCTGTAAAAACTCAAAAAAAAGCTCCTGTAAAGACAGCCGCAAAAAAAACTACAACTTCTAAAGCTTCCCCAAAAAAGGCATCTAAATAATTTTCGATTTTCAGCCTCATTTTTTCGTGATTTTGCTTTGACAAACTCACTCAAAAACTTTAAACTGATTTCATAGCAGCAAAACGACAAAAGTCGGATTTGTTGTTTGTGATATGGCAAAAAAAGCATCCCCCAAAATAAACATCAATCTTAGTTCCGCCGGCAAACAGACTGTTGGAAAAGTTGTATATGGCTGGACCATTGATGCCGGCAGGGCGATAATCGTCGGCATCGAACTGGTAGCACTTGGTGCCTTGGGGTATCGGTTCGTAATAGATAGACAAATCGTTGACCTCCATGACCAAATAAAAACACAAGAAGTCTATATTGCAGCGCAATCCGCAGACGAAAAAACTTACAGAAGTATTCAGGAACGATTAAAAGATATAAAAACAACGACAAGTGAAACATCGGAAAAAATTCAAATAATGAACGAGGTTATTAAGGCAATCTCCGCAGGAACTTTTTTTTCTACAACCTTGTCAATAAGCAATAAAAGCATATTGGTAGACGGAACAACTTTTTCGATAGTAACTCTTACCGATTTTATGAATAATTTGAAAAAGTTCCCAATAGTTGCTTCCATATCTATCGAAGAAGTAAGTACGATTGACGCGGGTGTCCGTTTTAAAAGCCGTATCGATATCAAAACAATAGATTCACCTGTAAATACGGCAACCCAATAATATGTTTAAAAACGCAGATAAAATCAATCAGGAAATAAAAGAACTTATTGCGAAAGGAAATTTACTGTTGAATGCAAAACAGAATAAACAACGCGCAACAGCATACCTTTACGTAATATTCTCCCTGCTTGCCTTCTCCTTTTTCGGTATTTTTGCCATAGGCCCGACCGTAACAACCATTTCGGATCTCAACAAAAAATATAATGAGGAAAAAATTGCCCTCAAAGAACTACAGCAAAAAAACGAGGCATTAAAATCTTTGAGTGCTCAATATGTAGAAATACAACCCGATCTTACTCTTATCGATAGTGCCATACCGCAAAGTCCGAAAGTAGCAGAACTAACAAGACAACTTGAGAAGCTTTCTATTCAAAACAATCTTATCGTTAAAAAGGTAGACACGGGGCTCATGGAACTTTACCCGGCAAAAAATCCAAATAAACCAATTTTTTCTTACACTTTTATAATCAACGTAGAAGGGTCTGAAAAAGATGTAAATTCTTTCATCTCCGCCCTTGTAAATATGGGGAGAATAATAGGCATCGAAAAACTCCAAACCGGAAAACAAGTCTTAAACGTCTTTGCAGCTTCGATTACCGGTAGAGCTTATTTTTACCGACCATAACAATATGCTAAAAAACTTAGTACTTCTCTCAGGATTCAGCACATTTGCTGTAGTAATCATAATTGCCCTTACCGTATGGCATAACTATCAATTGTCTTCCATATCCCAAACGACACAGGCGCATGTCGTTCCCATTCCCGCCTCTTTTGATAAAAAGACACTTAATGATTTAAAGAAACGCAAAACAATTGATGTTGTTATCGGGGGCAAAAGCGAGATAGTCTCATCAGACTCACAAGATGCAAGCGCAACAACAACAATTACTCCGTCTCCTACCATACAAATAACACTTATTGCGTCAGTCAGCGCTACACCAACAGTAACACCTCAAATCGTGCCTACCGGACAACAATGATATGAAAAAAGGGTTATTCAATAGAAGAATTCCAACAGTATTTGCACTTGTTGTTCTTATGGCAGTTATCGGGATTTCAACACTTCTCATTCAGAAAGGGGTTTTTTATATTGGAAAAGCAGCTCCCGATACCGAACCGCAAAACTTTTCACTTACAAATATAACCGATACTTCATTTACGGCGGTCTTTACTACATCGGGACAGGTAGACGCTGTTGTTACTATTAATGATGCAAAAACAGGAAATTCCATTGTGCTAGATGATAGGGACAAAAAAACCGGAGCTCAAGGAAAATACTATTCCCATCACATTACAGTACCGAATTTGTCTTCCGAAACATCGTATGCCTTCAAACTTCTTGTGGGTGGAAGAGAATATGCCAATCCTTTATATACCGTTAAAACGGGAAAAACAATTTCTTCTCTCCCTCCAAATCAAAATCCGCTTTTTGGAAAAATATTATTGCCCGACGGGACAATCGGAAGCGATAGCGTTATCGTTGCAAAAACCGATGCATCGCAGAATGTCTCTGCAATCACGGATTCCAAAGGAGAATTTATTCTTCCGACAAATTCATTGAGAAATCTTTCAAGCAGTGATTACATTATCTTAAAAAACGAAACCGTGTTCTCAATTTCCGTGTTTCGGCAGACAATGAAAGCTCAGGTTACCGCCACATTCCAAGTTGCCCAAAATTTACCGCCGGTAACGCTTTTGCAACAATACATTTTTAATCAACTTACCGAAGAGGTATCTACCTCAAGTTCTCAACTTAATGTATCTTTACCCACAAACGGAAAAACCGTTGATATCATTAGTCCCAAACAAGGAGAGTCATTTATAGACCAACGCCCATTCTTCACGGGAACATCGTATCCCAACTCAAGTCTGACACTCACAATTCCTGGCGTTGCCGAGCAACAACTGATAGTAAAGGCGGATGGTTCTTGGTCATATCAAACTCCAAATGGGATCCCTCAAGGAAAACACTCTCTAACAATAACCACCACAGATCCAAACAATCCTAAAGTCAGCCTTACAAGAAACTTTACGATATTCCCTCAGGGTTCCCAAGTGGCCGAAAGCGCAACTCCGTCTGCAACACCATCCATAAAGCCAACCGCCACATCAACTCCTACTCCGACTAAAACGCCGACCCCTACAACAAAAACGCCAAGCGTCACTCCCTCTGTCTCACCGTCTGCTTCTCCCTCTGCTACCCCCACGGCTACCGCTACTCCAACCTCACTTCCGACGATGAAACCAACCGTTTATTACACTCCCACAA
The DNA here is from genome assembly GCA_041910135.1 of Candidatus Levyibacteriota bacterium. GTDB lineage: Bacteria > Patescibacteriota > Microgenomatia > Levybacterales > GWA1-39-11 > JAUSNA01. The sequence continues at coordinate 11,717 of JAYRRJ010000157.1, read as the reverse complement.
AGCTTCCCCCAATTGAAAAGCCGGGAGGAGCAGAAAACACGGTTGTGCTTACAGGAATTTCGGTTTTTCTTATCCTCGCAGGCACCGTGTTGCTGTTTGCTCTTTAGAGGTAATCACGCGCTTGTTTTCTTAACTCATTTTGTTATAGTCTAAAAACATGAAAATCTGTGTAATCGGTGCCGGCTTTACCGGGCTCGCAGCGGCCTACTATTTACAAAAAAAGGGTCATGTGGTGACCGTTATTGAAAAGGATAAATTACCAGGTGGACTTGCAATCGGATACAAAGAACGGGGGTGGGACTGGACTCTTGAACAACACTACCACCATTGGTTTACGAATGATAGGAGCGTTCTTGAATTGGCTAACGAAATTAATCACAAAGTCATCATAAAAAGACCGAAAACATCGTCATTTGTTGAAGGAAATATTTATCAACTTGACTCTCCGGTCTCATTGTTAAAATTTCCGAAAATTCCTATTATTGACAGGTTCCGAACCGGAATAGCACTAGCTCTTCTTAAATATAACCCCCTATGGAAACCGTTAGAAAATTACAGAGCCGTTCCTTACCTTAAAAAATTTATGGGCGAAAAAAGCTATAGAACGATATGGGAACCATTGATGGTAAATAAATTAGGCAACTATGCACCTTCTGTTTCGTTGGCGTGGTTTTGGGCAAGAATCTACAAGCGCACCCCGAGTCTTGCGTACCCTGAAGGTGGATTTCTCAATTTTGCAAATCATCTTGAAAAAGTACTATTAAAAAATAATGTTGTGATTCATCATGAAACCGAAGTGCTTGGTATTGACGCAAAAAAAATCCCACGAATAACATTCCAAAGGAACAACAAAACCCAAGAAGAAGTATTTGATAAAATTATTGTAACCGTTCCGACACCCTTGTTCATTAAAATTGCCCCCACTCTTCCCAAAAAATACGTTGACTCACTTACTCGTCTTAAAGGGATAGGTGCGATAAATTTAGTCCTTCGTCTCTCAAAACAATTTATGAAAGATGGAACGTATTGGCTTAATATGTGCGATATAAAATCTCCAATTCTGGCGGTTGTCGAACACACAAATTTCATGAACTCAAAATCATATAACGGAGAGCGCCTTTTATATGTCGGGAATTATAATCCAACCACCGACAGGAAATTTTCGATGGACGAGAATGAATTACTTGACCTCTATCATCCTTACCTTGATAAAATCAACCCCGGCTATAAAAAAACAATAATAGGAAAAAAGGTTTTTAAGGCTTTTTTCGCTCAGCCTATTATTCCTCCCCATTATTCCAGGCAGATTCCCTCATTTAGTACCCCGTTAAAAGATGTATACCTTGCCAATATTCAGCAAGTGTATCCATGGGATAGGGGAACAAATTATGCAGTCGAGTTAGGCAAAAAGATTTCTGACTATATAGAAAATGAGAAATAGTCTCCCGGATGTCGCAAAGAAAATTCTTATACTGTTGGTGTTTGTTGGGATTTTTCTGCGGTCTTATCATTTATCATGGGGTAGTCCTTATTTCTTTCATCCGGATGAAAGAAATATTGCAAGTGCGGTCAGCGGACTTTCGTACCCCCAACAACTTAACCCGCATTTTTATGCTTACGGAACACTTCCAATCTATTCTATTTATTTTTTCGGAGTTACCTCCAACGTGATCCGCAATTTCTTACACCACAGCTCGTCTCAACCTACAATCGTACCATTTGAAGATGCGGTTATTATCTCCAGGATTTTTTCACTTTTCTTAAGCATCCTTATGCTCCAACTCATATATACGGTCGGAAAAAAAGTCGGTGGGCAAAAATTGGCAACCATCGGTTTACTTCTCTCATTATTTAGCGTGGGGCTCATTCAATATACTCACTTTGGTACATTTGAAATATGGTTGACTTTTTTTACTTTACTTTTGCTGTATGCTCTCATACGATACCTTGAAACATTCAGCAATGCTTATATTATATTTGGAAGTATAATTCTTGGATTTCTACTTTCAATTAAAATTTCATCCCTCGCTTACTTGCCTCTCTGTCTTTCCATTATCATTTTTTACGACGTTGAAAGAATAAGAAAGAAAAAAAAGAAAACCTTTCTTCTCATAGAAAAACTCGTAATGAAACTTGTATTCATTTTTAGCATTCCTTTCATTACCCTATTCTTCACATCTCCTTATTATTGGTTCGATAATACCGGTTTTTTAAATAGCATGAATTACGAATCCGGAGTAGCGTTGGGTAAATATATTGTCTTTTACACTCAATCCTTCATTCAGTCTATTCCCGGCCTCTTTCAATTACTTCGTATTTTTCCGTTTCTTCTTAACCCTTTTGTTGCTCTATTAGCGGTCATCGTCACACCATTTGTCATTAAGGATACATGGAAAACTAAGAATCAAAAAATGGTATTGATTATACTTTTTCTTCTTTTGTCTTTTTTCTCGCAAGCCTTTCTTTTTGTCAAATGGACAAGGTACTATATTCCGACTCTCCCTTTTATCTACCTATTCCTTGCTAAAGGAATTGAGCTTTTTGCAAAATTCAAAAAGAAAAGATATTCTATTTATCTCACTGTCGCACTTGTCTTCATTTCTCTTTTTTATTCCTTGGCATACTTTAAAGTAGTTTTGGTCGATACCGATACACGGCTGGAAGCCGTTTCTTGGGCTAGAAATAATATCCGGTCCGACGCGAAAATTTTGACAGAGCCATTTGATTTGGGAATTACTCCTTTTAATCCGCATTTTTCCGCTATTAAGATATTCGATTTCTATCAACTCGATGATATAAAGGAGAAGGAGAAAGAATTAGAAAAAGAACTTAAGTTGTCTCGATATATCATTTTGCCAAGTCAAAGAATTGTTCAATCCAGACTTATGACCCCCCAATTGTTCCCAAAAAGCAGTCAATTCTATAAAAGACTTTTTGAGAACAAAGGAAGTTTTACCAAGATTTACGAAACACCCTGCGATGTGCTTTGCACTATTTTATATTCCGGAAGCCCTGTCTATTCGTATGAACAAACCGTAAATATATTTGATAGACCAACCGTTTATATTTTTAAAAAAAAGGGCGATAATTAATAGACTAATGAAGAAGAAAAAGAATTCAAAAAAAAATAATCCGCACTTCTTGTTATTTAACTCTCTCATCGCGCTAAAGAATAAATTCTCAACATATATATATCTTCTTCTTATAATAATTGTCGGATTTTACTTCAGAACATTTAATGTCAATTGGGACAGCGGGTTTTATTTTCATCCTGACGAACGGGCAATAGTCATGTTTACCGTTCCCCTGCAGTTTCCCAAGAATTTAAATGAATTTCTTTCACCTGCAAGTCAGCTTAATCCTCATTTTTTTGCCTATGGAAATTTTCCCCTCTACATTTTAAGGTTTTTTTCCGAACTTGCTTCCCATATAGATCCTGCTTTTAAAGAGTATTCGCAGATGTATGTCGTCGGGAGGATTATCTCCGCATCATTCGATACCTTTACAATATTTGTTGTTTTCCTCTTGGCATCGTCTATTTTTTCAAAAAGGACCGGTCTTTTTGCTGCTCTCTCATACGCTCTTTTTGTTTTCCCCATTCAGTCTTCTCACTTCTTTACGGTTGACACCATGCTTACCTTCTTTATGACGGGGGTGCTCCTTTTACTGGTTTCTATAGCAAATAACCGGAGTAGTACACTCTTTGTTTTCCTAGGTCTTTTTTACGGACTTGCGCTTGCCACAAAGATAAGTGCTTTCGTAATTTTTCCATTGATATTTGGACTTTTTTTTATTCTTCTTTTTCGTTCATCTAAAAAAAGGGGTGCACAATTATACTTACTCAAGAAAATATTCCTTTTTGTGGCAACGACCCTTCTAATATTTGTCGTAACTCAGCCATACGCTTTAATAGATTTTCAAGAGTTTGTAAAACAAACGGTAGCACAATCTCAAATGTCAAAAGACCCTTTCGTTTTTCCTTATACATTGCAATATGTTGGAAAAATACCTTTTCTGTATGAATTTCTCAACATTTTTCTATGGGGAGTCGGCCCACTAATGGGCATCTTTTTCTTGTTGGGGTTTATCAAGCTTTTCAGGTCAACACTAAAAAAAGGCGTTCAGTCATTGCAAACCGTCATTGTCATTGTCTATTTCTTATTTTATTTTATTCTTTTCGGAAGTTTTGCCGTAGGCTGGATGAGATACATGCTTCCTATTTATCCTATTCTTGCGCTATTTTGCGGATGGCTTATTTCGGAACAGATATTAACCCACTTTAAACCCGTAAATTACGCTACAAAAAAATTCATGCTCTTTTTGTTTTTAATAATCGTTCTCCTGTATCCCGTCTCTTTCATCACAATCTACACAAAACCAAACACCAGAATTCAAGCATCGAACTGGATAAACAACAATATACCGTATGGAAGTAGCCTGGCAGTCGAACATTGGGACGATGCATTGCCCGTATATGGGATGATGAACTACCAACAAATTACTCTGCCGCTATACGACAGGGATACACCCGCTAAATGGCAAGAAATAAATCAGAAGTTAAAGACAAGCGACTACATCATTATTGCCTCAAAAAGACTTTATATCCCATTGCAGAAGCTAACAGATTGCAAAAAACTTCCTTCATATAGGTGCTACCCGATTACCGCGCGGTATTACAAAGATTTGTTCTCGGGAAAACTCGGATTTTCGAAGGTAGCTGAATTTGTCGAATATCCAACTATTCCTTTCATTAATTTCAAAATTAATGATTTCTCTTCCGATGAAACATTTACCGTATCCGACCATCCAAAAGTTATGATTTTTAAAAAAACACACTAAATTCTACTACTGCTTAATGTGAAACAGCGTTCTTATTACCGCGAACGATGACAGGAGGCTTTCTCCCTGTGGTGTAAGAAAATAGCCCTTCTTACCTTTTGCAACGGTCCCGCTTTTTTGTTGTTCGTAAAAACGCCGTTCCACAGCTTTTTGGCGCACTATGTAATCGGTATATAAATCTTTCTGCATTTGTTCCTTCGTAACATTCCGATTTTTTCCAATTTCCTGCAAAATAAAAACGGTAACCGACCTGTCTACAGTCACCGGTACTAAAGTAAAAAATACCAAATTCAACGAAAATATCATGCAGATAATCACTGCTACATCTCGCGCATCAAATTTATTTCCGACTACTTTTTTCATCACAAACAGTGACAATAGCGCCGTACCGATGCATGAAATAAAAAGTAAAATGATGCCTCTATAAAACAGTATGTCAATATTGGCAAAAAGTGAAGTTGAGAAAAGACCAATAAAAACAATCGTACCGAACAGAAAGCCAAGAATGTAAAAAAGAATGCGTATCACATGTACATCATGACAAAATATTTTGTAAAAATCCATTGTCGCGCTTATGCTTGATGATAATGCGTCATATTTGCTACGATACAAATATGAATAAATTTCTTGAAAAGATTTCTATTGAAATTGTACTTCTCATTCTACTTTCCATATTAATCGCTTCCTACACATTCATGCTCCCTTTCGTAAAAGATATGTATATTCCGCATACGCTTCTTAGGGAACTCAGCCAAAGTTTTATCCATGGAAAACTATTTCTTGCCAATCCGTCGTTAGGGATTGGGGATATCGCGCTATTTGAGAACAAGTTTTACCTCTTTTATGGACCTTTTCCTTCCCTTTTTCTTGCTCCATTGGTTTTTCTTATTCCGTCAATAAACCAACATTTTGTCCTTCTCCCCTTTTTCATCGGTGCGTTTTATTGTTTTTTGAAAATTTTTTTCCGTGTTACCAATTCATGGAAAAAATCTCTATATCTAGTGTTTGGATTTTTTTTTGGAACTTCCGTATGGTTCTTGGCATCAATAAATATTACGGCGTATGTTGTTCAGCTCATGGCGATTTTTCTTCTAATAATCTCTCTTTACTTCTACATCAATAAAAAGAGTCTGTTGCTGAGCGGACTCATATTCTCCTTTATGGTTGCGACAAGACTCATGTTAATTTTAACACTCGTCTTTTTTGTAGTTGATATTCTTCGCTCAAACACCTCTCATCGCAAGAAGTTACTCAACATATTAATTTTTACGACACCATTATTGGTAGTTCTTACAGGATTAGGGTTTTATAATTTTGCTCGATTTCATAATCTACTCGATAGCGGATACAACTATAATATTAGCGACAACAGGAACATAATGTTTGTGAGTGCAAAAGCGCATGGTTTTTTTTCACTCTCTCATATTCCCGGAAACATCTATTATGGCTTCCTAAAACCCCTCGACCCAATTTTTGAAAATGTCTATAGCCATGTACTCAAATTTCCTTACTTCAAAGCCGACCCTTCAGGCTTTAGTATTTTTCTTTCTTCTCCCTTCCTCTTATATATATTCTATAAAGTAAAAAGAGGCCGATATTTTATCCCTTCTATTGCCGCGATTTTTGTAGTTATGATAAGCGTTCTTATGTATTTCAGTAGCGGAACATGGACGTACGGGTATCGGTATGCATTGGATTATTTTCCTTTCCTTTTTATTATCCTTGCATATGTATTCAAATATCATTTTTCTCTTACCGTCAGGCTTCTTATTATCTTTTCCATTATCTTCAATGCCTTTTTTATGTATAGCATGTGGGGTGTCTATCCTCTTCTTCCTAACCCCATTTAGGCGGTTGCCCAATCCTTGCTTTTGCGTAATTGGTGGTTGTACAATATTCCCTATGCAATTAAGCACTTCTTCGGGAAAAAAATCCCCCTCGATACTCATCACTGGAGGAACCGGATTTTTAGGAGTTCATCTTGCGAGATTTTTTCTAAAAAGGAAATATAAAGTCATTCTTTTAGACACTGCACCCTTAACCGCTAATGATATTGCAGGAAAAGTCACTGTCATTGAGGCAGACATAAGAAGCTATACCACCCTTGAAAAGTCGCTCAAAAATATTGATTTTGTTGTTCACGCTGCAGCGGCTCTTCCAATACATCATGACAGAAATTATATTTTTGATGTAAATGTAAATGGTACCAAGCAGGTCCTTAAAGCATCGTTGAAAAACAAAGTAAAAAAATTCATATTTATTTCGACAACCGCGATGTACGGAGTGCCAAGGACACTTCCCGAGAAAGAGACGGATAAGATTTACCCAATCGGACACTATGGAGAGAGCAAGGCGCAAGCCGAGAAACTCTGCCTTGAATACCAAAAGAAGGGATTGAAAATAAATATCTTAAGACCAAAGTCTTTTTTAGGACCGGAACGGCTTGGGGTTTTTACAATCTGGTTTGAAGCAATATACAATAACCGACCGGTCTTTATTTTGGGAAATGGAAACAATCTCTATCAGCTCCTTGAGGTAGGGGACTTGGCTACTGCGATAGAGGAGTCACTCACTTCACGAGTTAGCGGTGAAATATTTAATATTGCGGCGGAAAGATTTGGAACATGGAGAGAAGACTTGGGAGCACTCATAAAACATGCGAATTCGAAATCAAGGATAACTTCTTTACCCGTACTTCCGACACAACTCGCGCTTTCCGTTCTTGAATTTTTCAATCTTTCTCCTCTTGTCGCATGGCACTACAAAACGTTTCCTGTCGATTCTTACGTAAGTATTGAAAAGGCAAAGAAAAAACTCTCCTATAAAGCGACAAAGAGTAACCAGGATATACTAATTGAAAGCTATGACTGGTACAAGAACCACCGCAAAGAATTTATTGGAAACGTAGGGACAACTCACCGTACAGTTTGGAATTTTAAATTGGTGGAGCTAGCACAAAAATTTTTTAAATAGCATATGACTCTTGGTTTTGATTTTGATAAGGTGTTCATTGATTATCCACCATTTATTCCCTATGTCTTCGTAGACTATCTTTATAAAGGATCCCTCGTATTTAGGAAAAATAGGACAAAAGATGTTGTCCTTCATTATCGGTTTCCCGGTCCCATTGAGGAAAAAGTAAGAATACTTTCTCATTACCCCATATTTCGACATGGTATAAAGGAGAACATCGAATCGCTGAAGAGAATTTCAGCGAAGAAAAATTACAAGACGTATCTTGTCTCAAGCCGGTTTGGTTTTTTGCGAAAAAGGACCACAGCCCTTTTAAAAAGAACGAAACTTGAGAACTATTTTGACGGTGTGTATTTTAATTTTGAGAACAAACAACCGCACCTCTTTAAAGAAGAAACGATTAAAAAATTGAAAATAGACACCTATATCGATGATGATGTGGATTTAGCTCTTTATCTCTCTAAAAAAATTCCAACTCTCAAAATTTATTGGCTGAAAGACGGAAGGAAGAAAGAAGGACCTCTTCCGACAAACATTACCGCAATCTCAACCCTGAAAGAATTGGAGAAGCATATTGGTCATGGGAAGTGACTTTTATTACATAATCAAATGGTGGACTTTTCTTTTTGCATTCGGCATACTCTTTTTGCCTCTCGGTCTTTTTTTATTTCAGAGATTTGTTGACAAGGGATACATATTCTCCAAAATTTTAGGCATTACTGTCGTTTCGTATTTGGTATTTGTTCTTGGAACTTTCCATATCCTCCCATTCAACAGATTGACCGTATGGTTAGTACTTTTAGGGATTGGTGTTATTGACGTCTTCATTCTCAGAAAACGCAAAATCATTCTAAAAAAAGGAGAGTTAGCTATTATGATTTTTCAAGAATTATTTTTCCTTTGCTCACTTTTATTCTGGTCCTATATTAAGGCTTTTCAGCCCGATATTCATGGATTGGAAAAATTCATGGATTTCGGTTTTATGAATTCGATTTTACGAAGTTCTTATTTTCCTCCTGTTGATATGTGGTTCCCTCCACTTCCCATCAATTATTATTACTTTGGGCATTTTGTCACAGCACTACTTATAAAACTTACCGCAATTCCCTCTTTTATCTCATTTAATCTTATGCTTGCCACAATTTTCGCATTAACGATAACATCTGCTTTTTCACTTGTCTCAACTTTTACATATGACATTTTGAAAATAAAACGGACAAGTTTTCTCACCGGAATTTTAGGAGGAATAATCGTAAGCCTGGGTGGAAATCTTCAAACAATATATGCTTTCTTCGCTCCTTATACACCGCCCGATAATCCCGTTCCTTTTTGGCAATTGAAATTTTTACCATTCTTATTCCCCAATAATTATTGGTACCCCAACGCAACACGTTTTATTCCTTTTACCATTCATGAATTTCCATCGTACTCTTTTGTGGTGTCCGACCTCCATGGTCACGTTCTTGATATTCCTTTTGTATTTGTCACTATTGCTCTCATATATTCTGTCTTTCTTGAGAAAAAGATTACATACAAAATTTCAATTATCATCTCTTTCATGCTAGCGGTAATGTATATGACCAATGCGTGGGATGGCATTATTTATTTTCTCCTTTTCTCTCTTACCATCGTTCTCTGGAAAAGTGAAATTCTAAAAATCAAGAAACGGAAAAGTCCGGTAAGGTGGTTTCGAATAAGAGCAAAGATAGGATTAATAGCAAACAAAAAAAGATATATTGTGCAAAGTTTAAAACTAATAATAACAACGGGGATTGGGTACCTATTATTTGTTTTTCCTTTTAATTTACACTTTAAACCATTTGTTTCGGGTATTGGAGTAGTCTGTGCGCCGAATTTCTTGACGCATATAGGAAAACTCGGGCCATTTCTTTTTGAAGTTAATCACTGCCAACGCTCTCCCTTTTGGATGCTTGCAATCTTGTACGGGTTCTTTTATTTCTTTGCGGTTTCTTTGATTTTTAAAATTATGAAACTCAAAAAAACACCTCCTACGCTTATTTTTATGCTACTTCTCATCCTACTTTCAACAATACTTATTGCAACTCCGGAATTCATTTATGCTAAAGACATTTACCCCGCCCATTATCGCGCAAATACCATGTTTAAGTTGGGATACCAAGCATTCATTATGCTTTCTCTGGTATCAAGTTTTTCAATTGCCTACCTTTTTCACAAAGGAAGAAGGCTGCTCTGGCTACCTATCACCTTTGTGTTATTGGCCCTTATTTTATCTTATCCGTATTTCGCAGTTACTTCTTACTTTGGGAACTTAAAAAATTACAAAGGACTTGACGGGCTTTCGTATCTAAAAACTATTTCGGCAGATGACTACAATGCCGTTGTCTGGATTCAAAAAAATATTATCGGCCAACCGGTGCTTTTGGAAGCACAGGGAGACTCTTATACCGACTACGAAAGGATTTCCGCAAACACAGGACTCCCAACACCTCTTGGATGGACGGTGCATGAATGGCTATGGAGGGGCAATTACAGTTTTCCCCAGTCAAGACTCGATGACATAAAAACTCTTTTTGAAGGGACACTGCAACAGACAAAACCTCTTTTAAAAAAGTATAATGTTTCGTATGTAATTATTGGCGATTCCGAGCGCTCAAAATATCCAAACCTCAATGAGAATAAATTCACACTTCTCGGAACAGCAATTTTTAAAAGTGGAAACACTACAATATATAAGCTTAGCGCATTGTAGAATTATTCTTTGTGCTGCTTGGGGAAACTTTGGGAGAAACTGTAGGAATGATAATCCCCTCTTCTCCAACGAAACAATCTTGACTTAAAATGCTACACGAAACATATTGGCGGATTTCTGTAAAATTTCCGTTCCCAACCCGTGGAGACAGTACCCATTTGAATGCGTATTCTTCCGTTATCGGAGGGTTTATAAGAAGACCGAATCTCTTTTCGCTTTCGTTACCTTGATCGATTACATAACTTTTTATCACGCCTTCCTTTAGTTTTTGTGCGAGCTTTATGAAGTCGTCAATTTTATCGGGATTAATGTTGGTATTGATGTTAGCTTTTAAAATATTATAGATTCCGACAAGTTTTACAGGGTTTAAAATTACTCCTAAAGAAAAGGCTTTGTCCTTAAGAGCACTTATCACAATTTCCTGTCTTTTGCTTCGCGCAAAGTCGCTGCCTTCACCGTTGTTTCCGTGTCTGCTTCTTACATATTCAAGTGCGGTTTGACCATTCATGGTCGTTGTCCCTTTTGTAAAAGAAATCGTTTTATATCGGCACGGGAATGCCTCCAATTGCGATGACGCGGTAGCCAACGCCTTTAGCTCGTCTTCATTTTTCCCGCATGTGTTTTCCTCTTCTCCTGAAATCGGATACTCATAGTCTTGGAATGTCCGCTCAACATTAACATCAATACCCCCCAAATAATCGACCAGCTTTATAAATCCTTCAAAATCCAACACCACCACGTAATCAACGCTCTGCCCTGTAACATTCAGAATAGCGTCTTTTGCCGCCGTGAGGCCTGTGTCGCTTTTTTGCGCATATGCATAGATTGCGTTAATCTTATCATGAGCATTGGGTATCCACAGGTCGCGCGGAATTGAAAACATTGACACTTTTTTTGTGTTTATGTTTATGTTTGCAAGAATGATTGTGTCCGTTAAATTCGGTCCGTCGTGCTTTCCTCCTCCAATTCCCATCAAAAGCAAATTGAATGACTCTTTCTGTGGTTGCGTAAGGTGAATTGCCTTATCTATGGTTACGCCGTACAGAATACTGAAAAGTGTGTTGATTTGATTCCTAAAAATTCCGATAAGAATAAGTACGATAACCGCCGTAAGCAGAAGAAGATTTTTTGTCTGGAGTTTTGTTTCTTTTACCATGAAAGAAGGGAAAGGAAG
>JAYRRJ010000156.1:0-10646 GCA_041910135.1 Candidatus Levyibacteriota bacterium | reverse complement strand
TTTGTTTGGCGGGGAAGAGCAATTTCGGTCTTAACAGGAAAAAGATTTGGATTTGAGATATTGTACCGTACAGTAAAATTATAATATTGCTTTTGACCGTACAAAATGTAGACCCCCGCGCGTCCTATCCGGTCTTTATCAAGTACAATTTGCGACTCACCGCTTTTTTCAACCCTTGGCTTTATAACGCTTGCTTCACCAAAACTTTCAGGCGCATCAATTGTGGTCTTATAACTCGTGAAGTCATCCGGTTTTGCAATGCCGGGTATTGTCACCTCCCAAATATTCCCCTGTTTTTTTGCTATGTCTTTCGTATCGAATTTAAGGGTAAATGTATTGGTAGAGGCTAAGCCTGCATACCTTTTGGGGAATGATAATTTTATACTTTTTGTATCAACGCCCGCGTTGTCAATAGTTGTCGGGATTACGCCGTCAGAGTTATACGCTTCGACGTTCTCAATGTCTGAAAACCCGATAGAAATCGTATAGGTGGGAGTGTAATAAAATTCTGTTTTGTTTTTGATATGTATTGTTTGAGAGACAGTTGTCATTCCCGTTTCGTGAACCGTATATTTTGATTCAACGGAAATATCAAAATTGTCGTCTTTTGCGTAGAGATTATGAGGGAAAAGGAGAAAAACTAAAAAAAATACCAGAAAAATAATTTTTTTCATTACAGCTCCCTCTTCAAATACTGGCCGGTATACGAAGTTGCGACTTTTGTAATATCTTTCGGAGAACCCGTTGCGATAACTTTCCCCCCCAAATGTCCACCCTCCGGACCAAGGTCAATAATATAATCCGCGTTTTTGATAAGATCCAAATTGTGCTCGATAACAATTACGGTATTTCCCTTATCAACCAGTCGTCTCAAAACCTGGATAAGCTTTTCAAGGTCCGCAAAATGAAGACCCGTCGTCGGTTCATCCAAAACATACAATGAGCCCCCTCCTCCCTTTTTCGAAAGCTCTGAAGCCAATTTTATCCTTTGCGCCTCTCCCCCCGAAAGGGTCGTCGCCGGCTGGCCGAGCCGTATGTAGGAAAGGCCTACTTCTTTAAGGGTGGTCAGGCGGGAAGATAAAGGTTCGTGAAATGAGAAAAATGGAATTGCTTCTTCAACGGACATATTGAGAACCTCGGAGATGTTTTTCCCCTCAAATTGAATTTCCAAAGTGTCCTGGGTGTACCGTGTTCCATTGCAGGTTTCGCACTTCACATAGACATCAGGCAAGAACTGCATCTCAATTTTTATCTGCCCTTCTCCTTCGCACGTCTCACATCGCCCTCCTTTGACATTAAATGAAAAACGTCCCGGTCCATATCCCCTCATTCGACTGTCTCTGGAGTTTGCGAAAATATCCCTAATATATGAGAAAGCACCGGTATATGTTGCAGGGTTTGATCGGGGGGTTCTGCCTATCGGAGACTGATCAATCATGAAAATCCGCTTTATCTCATCATATCCTGTAATTTCCGAAAATTTTCCCGGTTTTTCTTTGTGAAATGGATTTTTATAATGAGCAACCGCGTGATAAAACACATCATTAATAAGTGTCGACTTACCGCTTCCCGAAACGCCCGTTATGCAAATAAATCTTCCCAACGGGAAATCGACGTCAATATTTTGCAAATTGTGCTCGCTTACTCCTTTCAATCTTATAAAACGTTGACTTTCGGGTTCAAGAAGGCTTTCCTTCTTAATCTTTATTTTTGCTTTTCCTGATAGATATTTTCCCGTTATGGAATTCTCATCATTCTCGATTTGCGTGGGCGTTCCATGGGCGATGATTTGTCCTCCGTGTTCTCCGGCACCGGGACCGAAGTCGAAAATATAATCAGACTCCATCATCATCTCTTTGTCGTGCTCAACAACAACTACGGAATTCCCAATATCTCTTAAGTGCTTCAGTGTCCCGATAAGCTTTGTATTGTCCCTAGGGTGAAGTCCGATTGATGGCTCATCAAGTACATACAAAACTCCCGAAAGTCCACTCCCGATTTGGGAAGCAAGCCGTATGCGCTGTGCCTCTCCTCCGGCTAGAGACTCGGCTGTTCGCGAAAGCGTAAGATACGAAAGACCCACATCAAACAAAAATTTAAGTCGTGCATTGATTTCTTTCAAAATTATTGTCGCAATCTGTACTTCTTTCCCCTCAAGCCTGTCATTTAGCCCTTTCATAAATTCGTAACAATTCTCAATTGACATGTCAGATACTTCAACTATCGACTTATCAACAATTGTCACTGCCAATGCTTCGGGTTTGAGCCGTGCGCCAAGACATGTGTCACATACTTTTGCCGTCATGAATTTCTGAATTTCCTTTTTGATGAGCTCTGAGTCGGTCTCAAGAAAACGCGCCTGCAAATATCCCACAACTCCCTGATACGTCTCGTAAATTGAGGTATGCTCCCCAAAGCGGTTGCGTCCTTTGACTTTGTATACCCTATCTCCCGTTCCATACAACACTATCTTTTTTTGCTCGGGGGTAAGGGTCATAATAAGCTCCGTCATCGGGATGTCATTCTCCTCAAATGCTGTTTTTAAGGTTCTTGTCAACCATGTTTCTCTGTCATATAGATTTGCAAACGCCAAAATTCCGCCCTCCGAAATCGTCAGATGGGGATTTAATACCAACTCTTCATCAACGGTCATAATGTTGCCTAACCCATTACATTCAGGGCATGCACCGAAAGGAGAGTTGAAGGAAAAAAGCCGGGGCTCAACCTTTGGCATTGGGGTTCCGTCGTACGGACAAGCAAATTTTTCGGAATAAAAAGTGTCTTCCATCTCCGTTGGAGTTTCGGGGAATGTAAAACTTTTATCCTTTACCTCGGAGATAATTATTTCCCCGCTTCCCAAAGACAAAGCCTGCTCGACGCTATCCAAAACGCGCTGCCGCTCGTAATTTTTATCCAAAATTAATTTGTCGACTATTGCCTCAATGGTATGTTTGTTAGTTTTGATGAGTGAAATATCTGCGTTGAGGCTGATGATTTTCCCGTCAATTCTCACCTGCTGGAATGAGCGCTTCCGAAGGTCTTTGAAAAGGTCAATGTATTCGCCTTTTCTTCCCGATACAATCGGGGCCAATATCATAACTTTTGTTGGATGTGTACCGACAAACTTGTTTACAATTTCTTCAACTATTTTTTCCTTTGTCGTACGGGTAATTTCTCTCCCGCACTTGGGACAATGGGGATGCCCGACTCTTGCAAACAGTAAACGTAGATAATCATAAATTTCCGTGACTGTTCCGACTGTTGAGCGAGGATTGTGGGATGTTGTCTTTTGGTCAATAGAAATTGCTGGTGAAAGACCTTCGATAAAGTCTACATTTGGCTTTTTCATAATCCCCAAAAACTGCCGCGCGTATGAAGAAAGAGATTCGACGTAGCGTCTTTGTCCCTCAGCGTAAATCGTGTCGAAGGCAAGAGATGACTTACCGCTTCCCGAAAGCCCGGTAAAGACAACTAACTTGTCTTTCGGAATTTCGACGTCAATTCCTTTTAGGTTGTGTTCACGCGCTCCTTTAATAATAATCTTTTTGTCCATGATTGTTATATGAGCCTAGCGAAATATAATTATTTTTTTATCCATACTAATCATCGCGTCTTGGCCGAAATTCGAGAATCTTTGGTTTCAGACACCTTTCGGCATCGGAAGGATTTTCAACACCTTCGAAGGAATCTTGAATTGTATCCAAAAAGGTTTCTGCTTGTGTTTCTTCATCACGAATAAGAACAGACCTTCCTTGTCTTTCGGCATCTTGTATCAGCGCGCCTTTTACAAGGGCGTCTAGGTAATACTCTTGTTGTCCTAAATTCCCTTTATTGCGAAGGTGCTCAAGCTTCTCAAATAGAGATGTTGGGATATCCAGTTCTAAAGAAACAGCATCTTCTCGTTCTGCCATAGTAAATAGCTTCAAATTCCAGAAATTTGGAAAGAAAGTTATCCATTGTACACCCAAATGGGGACAAAGTTCAAGTGATATGATTTGGTATAATAAGTTATGGCAGTAACTGGTATTTCTCCTGCGTCTGAAAAAAAGGTCGTTCCCAATTATTTGTTTGATATCGCATTATCTTTTGCAGGCGAAGATAGGAAGTATGTTGAAAAAGTTGCAAAACATCTTAGAGATATGGGCATTAAACCTTATTATGACTTATTTGACACTGCAAACTCCTGGGGCAAGGATTTATATTCCTACCTCGATGATATTTACAGGAAGAAGGCAAAATATACAGTAATATTTATTTCTAAGTTTTACGCAAACAAAATATGGACAAACCATGAAAGGAAAAGCGCTCAAGCAAGAGCATTGAATAACAGTAAGGAATACGTACTTCCAGCGAGATTTGATGATACAGAGATTGAAGGTTTACTGCCTACCATTCAATATATTAATTTACAAAACATATCACCAAAAAAGCTTGCAAAAATCATACGTCAAAAGCTAGGACCGATACAAAAAACTGAATACTTGCCAAATAATCTCGAAGGCTTAATGAAAGAACTTGGAATAAGCAAAAAAGATGTTAAATTGCGGCACATTACAGAGAGCATACTGGATGAACTATTTGATAACCTATGCTTAATGACAACAAGAGAAAAAGAGATTATTTGGGATGCTTTGTCCTATGCCTGTCCGTCTGGTTTGCCAGAGAATATTCATTTCAACATGGAGCCTTTTCTACGCAAAACAAAAATTAGCGCAAAGGATCTTCGAAATCTGCTTTCTCGAATAAATATTCTTCATTTTAAATCCAAAATTACAAAAGAAAAATATAAACACGAGAGTGACGAAGTTTCACCAGATAATATTGAAAAAGTCGAAATAACATATAATCCGCTCATCATGGTTGAATATAAAGACGAGCTTCTAAGTGCGGAAAATGGAACTTATGTACTAGAGGGAATATATCGTCTCATTAAGAAAAATTTTTGCCCTGAGCATGCTATTGAAACATTCTTAGCCCTAGACTTCTCAATACTAAATATAAATGCTTGGTCTGAAGCAAGAAATTAACTACCTCACACCAAGTGTGTCTGCAGCAAAGACGAGGTTTTTTGGTTCAATTACAACCTGGCGGGGACCTTTTTCCACAACCCCCGCATTTAAAACATTCAAGCCTTGTTTTCTAAAAGCCACTTCTTCTACCATAGAGACCATGTCACGAGGGACATACAAAGCAAATCCAGCCCCCATATTCAAATTCCCATACATTTCCCGGTCATCGTTATGCGACTCCTTTTGCATGAAATCAAAGACAGGCTGCGGGGTTGGAACATCATACATGCGGTAGGTAAAGTCCCTATCTGCATACCTCATAAGTTTTCTCCATCCATGACCGGTAATGTTTGCCATGTAATGAATATCCACCCCGCTCTCGAAAAGTTCTCTTATGAGCCCAGCGTAGATGTGGGTTGGGGTAAGAAGCGCCTCCCCATACATTTTTCCGTCCGAAAGTTGTGTTGTATAGGCTTCCGGAAGTGAAACTTCACTGTCTTTTGAAATGTTTACAGCAATTCTTCTTGCAAGAGAAAGGCCATTTGCGTGAATTCCACTGCTTTCAACCAGCATAATAGCATCTCCCTCTTGCAATTTATCTCCTAAAGTTAGCCGTTCCTTTGGCCGGATAACCCCATACGCAGAACCTGCAAGGTCAATGGTTGCCGGATTTATAACTCCTGCGAGTGTTGGTGTTTCGCCACCACCCCATGTTGCACCCGACTCGTCACAGGCGCGCTTCCATCCTTTGACCAGATCAACCGCCCTCTGCTCATCATCAAACCAAGCCGAATCTCCAACGGCACAGTATGCGTTAATAACAACAGGGTCAGCACCGACTGTCACTAAATCGTTTATTATCATCGCAACCGTATCCTTTGCGATACGGTCGTAGTATGTGTCCCCCGTCATTCCTTGCATTACTGCTGCGATTTCCGCTTGATTTGCAAGACGTAAAAGTCTCATTTGGTCAGCGACAAGATTTTTTGTTCCCAACCCCTCAACAACGTGTGCTGTGTATCTATCTCCCTCATCCAGAACAAACGCGGACTCTCCTCGACTTCTTTCAACAACGCTAAGACCTGTACGCTCAATATTTGGAGAGGTTTCAAAGGCTGCAAGCTGCGCAGCGCGCTTGAAGGGATCCATCGCATCGTAATCTACACCCGTGGATTGATAAGAAATTGGGTCTTCCGGTCCTGGCATTTTTTTAGGGGCAAGATAGAGTTAGTATAGATAAGGAAGGAGGAGTTGTAAAGACTATTTCCAAAGTTTTAAGCTTTGTGAAAGTCCCTTTTTACCAAGTTTTAGCCAATGTGCGTTTTCGCTTGAACCCCTGCCTTCGGCTTCCTCCCTGGTTGCACGAACAATATGCATTGCGTGTGCCAGTTTTATAAATAAAGGCAACGCTTCGAGCTCACCTGGTGTCAACTTTGCATGCTTGCCGTATTCGGAAACGAGCAATTTGTAATACTCTTCAACTGTAATTTTGCCGGTCGGATCAAACATTACGTCACACATAAGTACTGCCAATTCAACAATCCGCGGATAATAATTTGCAACTGAAAAATCCACAAAATATATTTTGCCCCCCGACTTCATAACATTGGTGCTTATTAAATCTCCGTGAACGAGAGAATGAGGCAATTCTTTCAGGTCAACTTTTTCAAACTCATTGTCTAATACATCAAGTGTCTTGAGTAATTCGTTGGGCAGAAATTTGCGCGCCTTTTCAAGCTCCGCTTTAAAATTAACCAGTGCCCAGCTGTCATACAGTGGGGCCGGTGTGTACTCTATTTGATTTGAAATTGCTGCTATTCTTATAATCTCTTTCAACTCCAACGTTGTAGGGTTGCGTTTTAATTCATAAAATGATTTTCCTTCTATCCACTCAAAGACCGCGAGGCGGATATTGAATTGTTCGTATTGACCTCTAAAAATATATCCTTCTTTGTGCTTTATAATGCGCGGGTGGGTAACCCCCCTATCAATTGCACTTTTTACGATATTAATAAGCCTGAGACATTCAGCGTTATCCCTACTTTCTGCAAAAATCTTAACGAAGAAGTCTCCTTTTGAAGTGGTAAGTTTTACATTAAAGTCCTCATATCCGACTTCTATCGGCGCGAAGGATACAAAGTCGCCAAGTTCGTAAACAGCAACGACGTCAGAGAACAATTCTTCAAATTCACCCTGGAAATTGATGCGTTCACGAAGATCTTGGGGTATGTTCACATCTTATTATAACACAATTTGAGGCTAACGTGTACGCAATTTACTGTTGTTGAAGGTATCGTATTTTATCTCTTATTTGAGCCGCCGTTTCAAAGTCTAAATCTTTAGCGGCCGCTTGCATCTCCCGTCTTAAAGTTTTTACCACCTTCTCTTTCTCATCAGGGAGAAGCACATCTTTTTCAATGAGGGGTTTTAGGTCTTCCAGAACTTTTTCCCTCTCGATGAGTTTTGCCCGAATTTCTTTTTCAATGGTTGCAGGGGTTATATCATGCTCTTTATTGTATTTCAGTTGATACTCTCGTCTTCTCTCAACTTCAAAAACCGCTTCCTTTATGGATTTTGTATGGGTGTCCGCATACAAAATAACGTGGGAATCGACCCTTCTTGCCCCTCTTCCCATTATCTGAATCAGTGAGCTTTTAGAGCGCAGAAAACCTTCTTTATCAGCATCCAATATCGCAACAAGTCCAACTTCCGGCAAATCCAATCCCTCTCGTAGCAAGTTAATTCCAACCAGCACGTCATAAACACCACTTCTCAAGTCGTCCAAAACGTCCTGACGGGAGAGTGTGCCAACATCGGAGTGAAGATAATTCACCTTAACGCCTTTTTCTTCCAAAAATGTCGTTAAATCCTCAGACATCCTTTTTGTAAGTGTGTTGACCAAAACTCTATCACCTTTTTTGACAACTTTTTCAATTTCTTGTATCAAGTCGGGTATTTGCCCCTCTGTCGGCCTGATTTCAACCTCCGGGTCAACTACTCCGGTGGGTCGTATCAATTGCTCGGCGATATTGTCTTTTCCTGATTTTTCAAGCTCATATTCATCGGGGGTTGCAGACATATAGACTGTTTTTTTTACTTTTGTCCAGAATTCCTCGGACTTTAAAGGTCTATTGTCGTACGCGGCAGGGAGTCTAAATCCGTAATCAATAAGCGTCGATTTACGTGCCTTATCTCCATTGTACATTCCCCGTATTTGTGGGATTGTCATGTGGGACTCGTCAAGAATGAGAAGCCAATCCTTTGAGACGTGGTTGAAAAACTCCAATAGTGAATACGGCGGGTCGCCGGGTGCACGTCCGTCAAAGTAACGGGAATAGTTCTCAATCCCATTTACATACCCCAGCTCTTTTATCATCTTCAGGTCATACTCCGTTCTTTGCCGTATTCGTTGCGCCTCAACTAGTTTCCCTTCCTTTTCGAATTTCTTTACCTGCAACTGCATGTCGGCCCGTATTTTATCAAACACCTGTTCGTAGGTAGCAGCATCGGTCATGTAATGTTTTGCAGGATAAATAACGGCAAACTTCCTGTCTTCCAAAACATCTCCGGTTAAAGGATCTACCTGCTCTATTTTTTCTATATATTCACCATTGAATGTTATCCGAAAAGATTTATCCTCATATCCCGGAAACACTTCAACAACGTCTCCCCTCACCCTGAAAGTGCTTCTTTTAAAGTTATAGTCATTACGCTGATACATCAGGTCCAAAAGCCTATCGATAATCGAATTTCTGCTCACTTTGTCACCAACAGCAACCTCCAACGTATATTTCCCGTATTCTTGCGGTGAACCAAGATTGTAGATGCATGAAACCGAAGCGACAACAATAGTATCGGGCCGGGTCAGAAGATTGGTTGTTGCAGCAAGACGAAGTTTGTCTATCTCGTCATTTATCTCGGTCTCTTTGGCGATATACGTATCTGTAGTCGGGATATACGCCTCCGGCTGATAATAGTCGTAATAACTTACGAAGTAGCTGACAGCATTATTCGGGAAAAAATCTCTCAGTTCCTGATACAGCTGGGCTGCAAGAGTCTTATTGTGGGACATGACCAACGTTGGCCGTCCGTAATTTTTGATGACGTTTGCGATTGTATAGGTTTTTCCACTACCGGTAACCCCTAAAAGAACTTGGTTGTCTATCCCTTTTTCCAAACCCTTCGACAATTTTTTGATGGCAGTAGGCTGGTCTCCTGTTGGTTGATATTTCGAAACTAAATCAAACATACAAAACAGTATTAAGAAGTAAGTATAATGTATTAAGGAAATTATTTTTCATCCTTTATACTTTATACTCTATACTGAACTATACATTGTACCACACTTTTGAGGCTAAAGGACAGGAAAGGCAAATTCTAATTCAAAGTTGCTATAGTTTGTTACACATTGCATCTCTTGACAAGCTTCGTATATTTTTCGTATATTTTTAGTGTAACTTTTTGCTAAATTAAGCTAAATTTTACATAACTATGACAGCCGTTCTATACAGACGCGAAAGAGAACTTTTAACATTTATTTGGCAATTCCAAGAAAGAAACGGATACTCTCCTACGCTACGGGAAATGGCGGATGCCATGAATAGGCGCGCTCCCTCAACCATCCACTCTCTCATCCGGGGTTTAGTTGAAAAAGGTTATCTTCAGAAGGTTGACGGTAACATGCGGACCCTTAAAATTCTCAAAAAAGATCAAATCGGCGCACTCATTGGGGAAAAAGTTAAGGGAGTCGGAACCACCATTTCGCTTCCTCTTATGGGATTTATTGCAGCAGGTCAACCATTAGAGCCCCACACGGACCCCGAAGCAACACTGGATGTCGCATCATCCATGATATCGGGGAAAAGAACCTCCTATGCTCTGCAGGTAAAGGGGAATTCTATGATAGAAGACGGAATTTTTGACGGCGACTTTGTGGTCGTTGAAAAAACCGACATCTGTAATGAGGGAGATATTGTCGTTGCACTTGTCGATGACAGCTTGGCCACGCTAAAACGGTTTTACAAAAAAGACGGACGGATTGTCTTGATGCCTTCAAATAGCGAAATGGAACCGATTTACCCGCATGAGTGTAGGATACAGGGGGTCGTGACGGGGCTTGTAAGAAAGTTCTCTTCGATAAATTAAATTAGTGAAGCAACTGAATAGTTGCGGAACGAAAGAAGTTTAACCTTTGCGGATTTTTCTTATTACAAAATATATTCCCCCGAAAACAATAAGAGCCAAAATAACGTACTCGAACTTTCTATAATAAGGATCAAGCGCTTTCCAATTCTCACCCATGACGTACCCCATATAGGTCAATAATGCCGACCACAGAAAACATCCGACAACAGTATAGATAATGAATTTTTTCATGTTCATCCGGAACACTCCGGCCGGAAGAGAAATCACGGTCCGAACTGCTGGGAGTAAGCGGGAAATAAAGATAATTTTATCTCCGTATTTTTGAAACCAATGTTCAGCATGGCGGTACTCTTTTTCAGACACAAGTATAAATTTTCCGTACTTACGGATAAGCTTCAGAAGCACCGTTTCTTCAAGAAAATACCCTATGTAATATGCGATAAGGCTACCGACCAAGTTGGCGACAGTTCCTGTTATGATAACCAACCAAAC
>JAYRRJ010000155.1:0-5115 GCA_041910135.1 Candidatus Levyibacteriota bacterium | reverse complement strand
GTGCCATAGAGAAAGCCCAGTCAGTGGGTTTGTCTGTTGAAATAGTAGATCCTAATACTTTCCGCGGAGATGATGGAAAGGTTGACCAGTACAGTTATTACCAGGGTCTTCGGAAAGCAACAGATAAATATGGTGCAACAGTTTTTACTCAAAACGGACATTTGCCTCTTACTCCCGTAGACTACATTCTCTATATGTCAAGATTTGGGCAGGGAGGTTTTAATCAGCATCCCGGAAGAGTTCCTGATTTTGGGGGAAAGGGAATGTTTGGACGACGGGTTCATGCTGCAACATTGATATTCAAAAGAGATGTGAGGAGTGACAAAATGATGACGACTCCAATCGTTCAGAGAGTTCATCTAGAATTTGATAAAGGAGCAGTAGTTGGATTTAGGGATGTTCTAATAGCGCCAAACGATACAGTGGATGAATTACAGCAAAGAGTGTTGCCTGTTGAGCATGAAATAAACGTCCAGTTGGCCAAAGATATAGGCTCTGGAAGAATACAAGAATATGAATTTGTATCAGAGATAAAACCTGGCGAAGAGATAAATCTCAGAAATGCGAAACGGATTGCACGATTACTATATCCCAACGGTTAATATATGTCTGTAATTGCGGAAAGAAACATAGTCGGAATTGTTGACAGCGGTGGACGTGGGGCCGCTTTGGCTCGCGCGTATGAGAGAAGTCCGCATGTTGATGGAATAGTTGTTATTCCCGGAAATGACCTTACTGCAGAAATGGCAACCAAGCCAACTTTCGTTTTTCCAAATATCAGCAATTCAAGTGCCGATGCGATTGCAGACAAATTTTCAGAATTGGGGGTAACACTTGCCGATGTTGCTCAAGATAATGCCATTGAGGCGGGAGTTACAGATAGGCTTAGGGAACAGGGAATTGCAACTATAGGACCTTCGAGAGATGCCGGACAAATCGAATGGAGCAAAGCATACGCGCGGGGGCTTGGGAAAAACGCAGGCTTGCAACAACCGCGTTTTGAAACATTTACCAGAATTGAGCCTGCAGATTGGTACATAGACCATAGCGGAGAGGAAAACTTTGTCGTAAAAGCCAACGGGCTTGCCGAAGGGAAAGGTGTGAAGCTTGCGCACAGCTCGGAGGAGGCAAAAAGAATGGTTCGACTGCTTCATGAGCAGCATGCAAAAGCATCGGAAATTTTTCTCATTGAGGAAATGGTTGCGGGTGAAGAATTCTCGACTTTTTTTGCCTCAGACGGTGAGCACATAAAACTACTCGGACATGCTCAAGACCACAAGAGAGAGGGAAATTACGACACGGGGGAAAATACAGGAGGAATGGGCGCAAGTACACCCCCAAGACTCATGACACGCACTGTCGAGCTTGTGGTTGAGCAAGAAGTGAAGAAAATGATGACAGCGCTTTCTGAGGAAGGCAGACCATATGAGGGAATTGGATATTATGGAGGGATGCTTAATGAGGTTTTGAAACGGGTAAACAACATTGAGTGGAATGCAAGATGGGGGGACCCGGAGGTTGAGATAGTTGCTCCCGGAATAACGTCGGATATCTTCGAACTTGCCGTTGCTATCGTTAAAAAAAGTTTGGATAAGTACACTTTAACAACAGACAACCTCGCGCGGGTGGTTGTTGCAGGGGCATCGAGAGGTTATCCAAGAGACTATAGTATGGTCAAGGGTAAAGAAGTTTTTGGCCTTGACTATGTCATGCATATGGAAGGTGTCGAGTTATATGGCGCAGGAGTAAAAGTGGATGAGGATGGGCGGCATTGGGCGAATGGAGGGAGACTCTTTTATATTGTAGGACAAGGAGAAAATGTAATTGAAGCACGGGAGAAGGCGTACGGAGCAATGGCACGGGTGCATGTGGACGGAAATAACCTAATGTACCGGAACGACATCGGATGGAAAGACGTTCAAAGGCTGAGGGATGAGGGATATTAACTATGACAATTAACGAAGTACATGTTGCGAGAAACCAGGATCTCCCCGACCCAATAGGGGATGAGGTTTCGAAAGAAGCAGAAAGAGTTTTTGGAATAAAAACTTCTGTGAGGACTACTGCAAATTACAGGCTTGAAGGTGTTTCTGATGAAGACGCTCTGACGCTCACAACTGCAGTTCTTGTCGACCCGATTGTCGAAACGGGGGAAATCGGATCTTTGTCTCACACGGCTGTTGCTTTTGTTGATGGTGACTACGTTTTTATTGATAGGGAAGGCAAAAAAAGCATCGAAGTTTCATTGCGACCCGAGATGACAGATCCGGTTGCCGGTACCATTGAGGAATCGGCAAGAGATTTAGAGATACCGCTTGATGCTGCCAGGATTTCAAGAACATACACATTCGGCCCAAAGACCACCCCAAAAGAAGCAGTTCAAATTACACGAAGATTATTGGTAAATGACAAAGTCGAAACGGTTATAAATACCCCTCCTGAAACTCTTGCTATCAAAGGAGAGGTGCCTCAGGTTGAAATTGTTTCGCTTCAGGATGCATCGGACGAACGGCTCACAGAGATTTCCGACCAGAGGCGGCTGAGTCTCAATTTGACAGAGATGAAAGTTATCCAAAAGGAGGCAAGAAGGAGGGAAAAAGATTTTACCGACGTTGAGCTTGAGATTCTAGCGGCACGGTGGAGCGAGCACTGTGTCCACAAGACATTTAATGCAAAAGTAATAACTCCCGAGGGCGAAAAGCCATCACTTTTCTCCCGAATCAAAAATATGTCAAGAAAGCACTTTGGAAATTTGGTTGCGACCGCTTTTGACGACAATTCAGGGGGAATTCATTTTTATGATGATACGGTCGTTCTCGTCAAATGGGAAACCCACAACAGCCCGTCGGCAATTGACCCGGTTGGAGGTGCTGCAACAGGAAGCGGAGGAGTTTTTCGGGATATTATGGGAACAGGTCAGGGGGCAAAGGTTATTCTGTCAACCGACGCTTTTGCAGTAGCCCCGCCCGAGATGAAGCAAGAAGATCTTCCCCCTAAAACCATTCCCCCGGACAATCTACTGCGCGGACTCGTTAAAGGCGTAAGTGGATATGGAAATCCGATGGGGGTTCCAACGCCAAATGGTTCTGTTCATTTTCATCCTGATTTTGCCGCAAAGCCAACAGTTCTCGTTGGTGCTTATGGCATTACGCCTGAAAAATATGCATATAAAACGGACCCAGAAGTAGGAGATAGAGTTGTTGTAATCGGCGGCCGGACAGGTAGAGATGGAATTCATGGAGCAACGGTAAGCTCCGGTGAGAGGACAGAGAAAACCGCAACGATTGATGCGACACATGTTCAGATGGGAAATCCCATCGAAGAAAGAAAAATGGCTGATGCCATTTTGGAAGCAAGAGATAAGGGATTGGTTAGAACGCTTACCGACTGTGGAGCAGCCGGGTTTTCATCGGCAATTGGGGAACTTGCTGAAAATGTAGGAGTGACGGTTGATATCTCAAAAGCTCCACTAAAGTACGAAGGCCTTGCTCCATGGGAGATTTGGTTGTCGGAGTCACAAGAACGGATGGCCTTAGCAATAGACCCTCAGAAGATGGAGGAGTTTTTGGAAGTATGCAGAAGATATGAGGTTGAAGCAACCGATTTAGGGGTGTTTGATGGGAGTAACACTCTTACTGTCATGCACGGGGATAAGATAGTGGCGGATTTGGACTATGAATTCTTAAAAAACGGATTGCCTCAGCGCGAAATGGAAGCAGAATATTTCCATGAATTATTCCCGGAGCCTGAAGTCGAATTGCCCACGGATTGGGTTGGCACGTTGAAAAACGTTTTGTCTCACGGAAATGTGTGTTCAAAACAGCCAATTGTCAGGCAATACGACACAACAGTACAGGGGACAAATGCATTGCCACCATTTGGAGGGGTAAATTTGGATGCGCCCAACGACGCGACAATTATTACTCCAATTCTTGACAAACCATATGGACTTATAGTGAGTCATGGTCTCAACCCAATCCTTAATAGAATTGATCCAGAACGTGGTGCGAAATGGGCGGTTATTGAGGCTGTATCAAATGCGGTAGCCGTCGGAGCCGACATCGAGGAAATGGGAATATGCGGAAACTATATTTGGCCGACTCCCGACAGGCACTTTATGGGAGCGCTTGATGTTGCTGTTGACAGTGTGAATGCTACGCAAGATGCTTTGGGACTGCCAACCATTAGCGGAAAAGATAGCCTTTCGGCAACATATGAATGGCCTGATAAGAAAACAAAAACTCACGTTCCACCGGTTGTCAGCATTTCAACGATAGCAAAAATTCCCGATGTGGCAAAAACCGTTTCAGCCGATATAAAAAGAACAGGCTCGACACTTGTTGTAGTAGGAAAGCGGCATGAAGGTATGGGAGGGTCTGCGTATTTTGATACATTGGGACATTTAGGGAATGAAATTCCGGACATTGATGTTCTATCTGCGAAAGCAACCGCAAAATCTCTCCATGCTGCTATCTTGGAAGGGGAAGTTTCTTCTTGTCACGACGTTTCCGAGGGCGGTCTTATTGCGGCTGCAGCCGAGATGGCTTTTGGTGGCGACTGTGGAATTGTTCTTGATATTGACACAAAAGAGCGGCCGGACTTTTTCTTATTTAATGAAACAACCGGGACATTCATTGTCGAAGTTGATGACCCTGAACGAATAAAAGATTTTTTTGGAAACGTACCGTATATAGTTATCGGAAAAACAACCGAAGAAAAACAAATAAGAGTAAATCATAATGAAAGCGAATTGTTCAGCGCCGAATTGGAGGACTTAAAAGAAGCATGGCAGCGGCCGATGCAGGAACTTTTCCATGTAGCAGCGAGCGCATAAATTATGGCATTAACAGAATTACAACCAAGAATTGCAATTGTAAAATACCCCGGCACGAACTGTGAGGGAGAAACAGCCTATGGAATAACTCTTGCAGGGGGTATTCCCGATATTGTTCTTAATTATGATTTGGAGAGGGGTGATGTCCAACTGCCCGATTATCAAGGTATCATATTTGCCGGAGGATTTTCCTATGGCGATGATTTGGGTTCCGGAAGGGTCGCGGCATTGAAATTAGATGGTAAGTACGGCAACCAGGTTGAACGATTTAAAGAAAAAGG
>JAYRRJ010000154.1:0-7671 GCA_041910135.1 Candidatus Levyibacteriota bacterium | reverse complement strand
CGCTTGGGCTTACTTTTTTGACCACATCAATAACGTTGGACTGTTCTTTAATAACAATTACCTTATCGGCTTGCTGATTTTTTGAGAGGAGGCTTGAGAGTTTTGACGAGCGTGAGATAGCATCCCATGAGAAGGCTACTATGAGAAGAATTATTAATAAAACAAATAGTTTTCTCATGGTTCTAATCTACTAAATCTAGATTAAAATTTCCTGAAAAGGAAATTTCAAGATTTCTAATTTCCTGAAAAACAGTTTTTAGTGTAGTACCGATAACATGATGTGTCAACTTCTTATACTTACTACTTGTAATTTGGGGCAGGTTTTAGTATCATAGTGAGAATCTTTGAACTCAGTTTTTCTGTGGTTCAAAGAAAGCAAAAATGGCACGAAAATATAGACTCGTTCTCGTACTCAAAAGCGAACTTAAAAAAGAGGCAAAGGAAAAGCTTCTGTCAAGCGTAAAGTCATGGGGAGGGAAGATTTCCTCCGACAAAGTGACAGAGCTTGGTGAGAAGAAATTTGCATACCCTGTTAAGGGTGCACAAAAAGGCGACTATGTTTTGATGGAATTTGAGAGCGACGCGGTATCACCGGAGCTAGAGAGTAAAGTAAGAATTCATGACGACGTTTTGAGACATTTATTGGTGAGGGATTAGTTTTATACCGATAACTCTTGTTCAAATCGCCAACTGGCAATTTGAACTGAGACTCTCGGTACAATTCTCACTCAATGACTTAGATTTGATAAAATAGGAGTTCGAATTATGGCGAGAAGTCTTAATAGAGTTCAACTTATCGGTAACCTTACACGTGACCCTGAATTGCGTTATACGCCGCAGGGAACGGGAGTGTGCACATTTGGTCTTGCGACTAACAGAAGTTGGACAACAGACAACGGGGACAAGAAAGAAGAAGCGGAATACCACAAAATTGTCGCATGGAATAAATTAGGAGAGCTTTGTTCGCAACTTTTGTCAAAGGGACGAAAGGTATATGTTGAGGGAAGGCTTTCAACAAGAAGTTGGACGGGCCAGGATGGAGCACAGAAGTCAACAACGGAAATTGTTATTGACGATATGATAATCCTTGATTCAAGAAAAGACGGCCAGTCAGCTTCCACGAGTGACCAGGACATGTCATACGGCGAGCCTGATGAAGCGCCATCCGAAGAGGTTAAAAAGCCGGAAAAAAAAGCTAAAAAGGAAGAAAAAGAGGAAGAAGCAGGATTTGATGATGTAAATCCTGATGACATTCCCTTCTAAACATACAAATTATGCCAAAGAAAAAAATAGTCAAAAGAAGAAACATGCGGGAAGTAGCAAAAGAATGCTATTTCTGTAAAGAAAAAAAGAATCCGGATTTTATGGATTATGAAATTCTTAAGAAATTCATTTCGGAAAGAGGAAAAATCCAGAGCAGGCAAAGGACCGGAATCTGCAGCAAGCACCAGAGGAAATTAACAACCGCCGTTAAAAGAGCTCGGCTTTTGGCACTCTTGCCATTTATTGTGAGAGCCGAATAGGGCAAATATCTCATTTTCCACTTGTAGAATTCATCGAAAACATAGTAATATTAGTGCTACGCGTTTGCCGGTTTTTCAGCAATATTTCAACTTATTGTAGGAAACTGCAAGAGAAGTTTTTTATGAAAACACAAATAAAATTGAGAGTGTTTCAGCTTTTCATCGTTATCCTGATTTCTGTCGGAATTGGCTATCTTCTCGGAAATTACCGAATCAATGCCCGATGGAAAAACTTCAGACCGATTCTTAGTATTGCAAATCAAAATCCTCCAAGCGCTCAGAATTTAGATATGCGTCTTTTCTATGATGTCGTTGGAAAGCTCAATACAATGTATTATGACAAAAGCAAGGTTGATGCAAAAAAGATGGAAACCGGGGCCATAACCGGCATGGTTGCGAGCCTTGGAGACCCGTACACAGCATATTTCCCTCCAAAACAGAACACGGAATTCAAGACCCAAATGGCAGGAGAATTTTCGGGTATCGGTGCCGAGTTGTCTCTGAATGACCAAAACCAGATTATCGTAATAGCTCCTCTTGATGGATCACCTGCTGAAAAAGCCGGAGTTAAAAGTGGCGATCTTATCGCTCGGGTTGATGGAAAAATGACGACGGGTTGGACTATTGCACAAGCTGTCGACAAGATAAGGGGACACAAGGGTACAAAAGTGACAATTACCGTCATTCATCCCAAAGAAAAGGAATCACATGACCTTTCTATTGTAAGGGACACTATTCAGGTAAAAAGCGTAACGAGTTGGGTTAAGCAGTTTGATTGTTCAAAGGGGAGCACCTGTCAAGCGGCAACCGGAAGTTGCGCGACATGCGATACGGTTGCTTATATTCGCATTTCACAATTCGGGGATAAGACCAACAACGAATGGCTGGCAGCGGTAAATAAAATTTTACCCCAGATTAAGAGCGCAAAAAATTTCAAGGGTCTTATTTTGGATGTTCGGAATAATCCCGGAGGGTATCTCAATGATGCAGTGTATATAGCTTCCGAATTTGTAAAAAGTGGTTCGATTGTAAAGCAGGAAGATGGAAATGGACTTATCGAGTCTCTTGATGTAAATAGAACCGGAGTCCTTTTGGATATTCCGCTTGCCGTTCTTATAAATAAAGGTTCCGCTTCGGCGTCTGAAATTGTTTCGGGAGCACTCCAGGATTATGGCCGCGCAAAACTCGTGGGAGAGCAGTCTTTTGGGAAGGGAACAATCCAACAAGCAGTTGAAGTTGACGGGGGAGGAAGTGTCCACATTTCTGTCGGAAAATGGCTGACACCAAAAGAGAGGTGGGTACATGGGAAAGGACTTACGCCGGACGTTCCTGTCGTTTTTGATGCTTCGGCCTCCGGAAAGATGTTGGACAATATGGACAACCAAATCCTCAAGGCAGTATCTACTTTGGATAAATAATTCTCAATAGAAACCCGCTAAAGGTCTTGTTATAATCTCTTTGTGGAAGCAAAAGACGGAAAAGTAGCATTTGATAATTACAAATCTGCCCATTCATACTCAACAAGTCACCGAATAGCCTCCGAACGCGCGGTTCAGGAAATGACTGGAGTTGATGTGGAGTATCTCTCAAAACCCCCTGCCGAACTTACCAATTTTTTCTTTACGTTGCAGTCTCAAATTGAAGGAGAGGGTAATATGGATTACCATAAATATGCTTCAAATATGTGGGCAAAATTTTTTGGTCAACCCCAGGATGTGGCGGACGAAGAAGCTTTTTCGTATTTTGAGAACAGAATGATAGCAAGTCTTCATTCGATAGATATGAAAAAACTTGTATATCCTCATGTGACCGAAAATTTGGAGAGTCTTATTGATATTAGAGGTGACCAAGTAGATGAAATCGTATTGTGGTCGACAGGAGACGTTGCCGCGACAGGCTACCAGGCAGGCAAAATAGACCGGTCGGGTGTTATTCCAAATTTCTTGCGTGCACTTTTAAGAAGAGGGCCTGAAAAAGCGAGGCAGCGGGCAGAGAAAACTCGCTACATGGTAGATGACAATAAGTTTGAAAGATTGGTAGAGCATGTTGGCGAGGTAAAAAAAACAGGTGAAAAAATGAAAGTTGTCATAATAGAGGATTCGACAAAGAATTTCGATATTGTAAAAAACGAACTTGAGAAAAAATATGGGAAAGAGGCGGTAGAGCATGAGTTTGAAATCAACCCTATCTGGGCGGCGTATAGCCGCGAAGGGCAGAATGCCCAAAAGAAGGCAGAAGGCTCAAGCGAAGAATGGGATGCATTTATGACCAAAAGAAGAAAGCTCAATGCTATTGATTCATTCTCCGAACTCCTCGACCCTCGTTTTAACGATATGTTCGAAGGGGCGCATGTGTTCTGTGATTTCGACGGAGTAATCGGGGATAATATCGCTATGCGCGAAGAGCAGGCAAAAGTAATTTTCCATGCGCTTACGGAAGGTGGACTAAAAAAAGGACTTTCATTGTCAGAACTTGACCAAAGGATAACTGAGGCACTTGCGCCCGCCGCGTAATCGTGTCTTTCAACTTAACCTCAAATCTGGTAAAATTAACCTCATGCAGTTATATAATACATTTACACGCCAATTAGAGGAATTTAATCCCATTGTTCCAGGGAAGGTCACAATGTACACCTGCGGACCTACGGTCTACAGAGATATCCATATCGGCAACCTGAGAACATACCTTACAACCGACATTTTACGCCGTGTCCTAAAAGCTAACGAGCTTGAGGTGACATCGGTTATGAACATCACAGACGTAGGGCATTTTAGGTTCTCAAGTGATGCCAACAAGGTTATTGACCCGGTCGTTGAAGAAGCCAATAAGATGGGGGTAGCCCCATTCGAATTGTCTAAAATTTATACCGGCAAATTCATGAAAGACGCCGAGAGACTTAATATTTTAAACCACGACGTTTTACCAAAAGCGTCAGATCACATCGAGGAAATGGTAGAGGTCATAAAAGTGCTTATCGACAAGGGTTTTGCATATGAGGCGGATGGGAATGTGTATTTTAAAGTCGACGCATTCAAGGACTATGGCAAACTTTCGGGAAATACTCTCGATAAAATGGATCAGCTTCTGGAAGCGGTCAGAGTGAGTGTTGAGACGGACAAGAAGGATACTGCCGACTTTGCTTTGTGGAAAGGCCAGGGAGACAGAGTCATGGCGTGGGATTCACCATGGGGAATGGGGGTTCCTGGTTGGCATATCGAATGTTCTGTCATGTCCATGAAGTATCTCGGTGTTTCTTTAGATATTCATGCCGGCGGTGAAGACTTGGTATTTCCCCATCATGAAGATGAGATAGCACAAAGTGAGGCATTTTCAAATAAAAGATTTGTCAATTATTGGGTGCATACGAGCTTTTTGTCGGTGGATGAGGAGAAGATGTCCCGTTCGAAAGGGAATGTCTTTACGTTGAGCGATTTGGTTGCAAAAGGATTTTCCCCAATGGCTTTCCGGTATCTTACCTACCAAACTCATTACCGGGCGAAAATGAATTTTACTTGGGAGGGTCTTGAAGGTGCTTCAACAGCTCTTAAAAAACTGTATGATATTGCCTCAAAATTGCCCGATGGAGCAGGGTATGCGGACAAATATGAAGTTGAATTTTTGCACGTTTTGAATCAGGACTTAAATATGCCAAAAGCATTATCTATAGTATGGGAAATGCTGCGGGACGGAGGCATCACGGATAGCAAAAAAGCGGCTGCACTGCGACGCATGGATGAGGTTTTGGGTCTTCAAATATTCGAAACGATGGCGAAAATGACGGCTATACCTGATAGTGTTATGGAAATGGTGAGGGAACGGGATAGGTTAAGAAAAGAGGGAAGATATAGTCTCGCCGACCAAATCCGTCACAAGATAGAAGGCATGGGATACGAAATATTGGATCAAAAAAAGGAAAAGACGAAAGTTTTGAAGAAAGTATAATTTATTTCTCTGTAGTACCTGGAACAGCTACATGTGATTGCATCCGTTTTGATGGCGGCACATCCTTGAAGTGTATTATCCGAAGAGTTGAGAGTAGATTCGGATCTTTTTTATCCCAAAACCCGATTGCAAGAACCCTTTCATTCTCGGATAATTTTGAAAACCCGGATTTTTGTAAGTCACCGTCATTGGTCCCAAGACTTGTTTTTGTCGAGCTTTGGATGTCTATTGTTCTTTTGTCCCCTTTTTCATTAATGGCGGTAAGTTGGTAGTTCTTCGCGTCGACTGAGGATATTGCCCCTTCAAAATACACCGGAATAGAGCTGACACCATCTATTACTCTCGCCAAAAGACGTTCGCTCTCCTTATTGTAGATGCCTACAAAAGAATAGGATTTACCTTTTTCCAAATCGGATATGCCGGCTGATGATTTTTCACTGAACGAAAATTTCGTCAGCTCATCAACATCAATTTTTCTTGTGTTTCCTTTGACATCAGTGATAGTTACCTGCATTCCGGAAACATCTTTGATCGCGCCGATTATGCCCCTTTTTTCAACAAGTTTTAACTCCGCGACCTTCGAGGCAACGATGTCTTTAATTTTCTGAATTTTCTCAAGGTCTGCACTGTCCGATGAAATTTGATTTTTTGACGGGAGCGGAGTAGGTTTGGTTGCTGCAAAAGTTGGATTGGTAGAAAAGAGTAATAATAAAATAGAACTCACAATTAATTTTTTCATATTAAAATTCTTCGGTTGAATAGGTAACGGTTTTAATGTCTTGGGCAGAATCACCGCTGGGTGCTATCGCACGGGTTATCACCTCGTTGGCCCCGGCGTCGATATCTATTGAGACTGAAAAAGTTCCCTCGGATGTTGGCTTTGCCTCCACATCTTCAAGATTTGTCGAAATGATAATGAGATTGTCGGGATTTGTCGTACCCTTCACGACAAGCGTTCTTTTTGCAGTAAGGCTCTCATCGTTGGGTTCCGAAACCCTTACGTATAGTGAGCTGTTCTCTTGCTGTGAATTCTTATTTGTGTTTGAGGATTGTTTTGTAATCGGCGTATCGTTCCCTTTTTTTGTTGATTGGTAAATAAAAAATCCTGCAGAAGTGATAAAAAGCCCTGCAATAATTGCAACGATTATAATAACAAGTCGTTCTTTCATTTTTTATTTGTAAAAGGGGGCAAGAATACCGGTACGTATTTGCCCGAATAAATAGAAATTGAATAATTTCAGGGGCACTTTCGCCTTACGATATTAGTAAATTGAAGGCATCTTGTCAAGGAATATGACTTAATGGTAAGATAGGTGACACAAAAACTATGGAACTAAATTCGCCACAACTCAATGTTTTAAAAATAAATTCTAAGAAAGGCTACATTCTTGTAGACCCCGATACGTCTGAGGACGCTCGTATTGTGATTCTTAATGACGGAAGCGATAAAGACCTGATACAGACCGATGAAAATCTCATCATTTACGGCCCGGGCGATTATGAGACTGCAGGAATCCTTATTAAGGGGGCGAGAGGAGAGA
Source organism: Candidatus Levyibacteriota bacterium (assembly GCA_041910135.1). Classification (GTDB taxonomy): domain Bacteria; phylum Patescibacteriota; class Microgenomatia; order Levybacterales; family GWA1-39-11; genus JAUSNA01. Next base: position 665 of record JAYRRJ010000154.1, on the reverse strand, counting down.
ATGAAACGGTATACACCATTGATACCGGTGAGGGAAGAATACTTGTCGTTCTCAGTAGCTCAATTTCAAAACTGGCCGATGAAGATGAATTTGATGCAGTTGTCGTAAAGGCTGTGACGCCCGTCGATGAAGCGGCTTTATCAGCCCTTACCTCAAAACTTGTTGTTGTATACGGAGATGAGGCGAATATCCCTGAAAGTATAAAAGCAAACAGGATTGCCAAAATCAATCTCAAGAAAAAGGAAGAGCTTACCAGCAGCGTAGTATACCTTGAGAAGAAATAACAGAGTATAAAGAAGAAAGTATTAAGTATAAAGCAAGGCCAGAGATATAATAGTACATAAAGTTCCCCTTAATACTTTATACAATATACTTCATACCTAGCGTTTTATGGCAGTAGTACGAATTCCCCCGCATGACGAGGAAGCAGAACAAGCAGTTTTAGGAGCAATTCTCATCGATAAAGATGCAATCATTTCAGTGTCTCAGCTTATAGCTTCAGATAATTTTTACGATGAAAGACATCGGGAAATTTACGATGCTATGCTCGCGCTTTATGAGGAAAGAAAGCCAATTGACCTTCTGACTTTGACCGATGTGCTGAAAAAACGCAAGAAGCACGATAAAGTGGGGGGAAGCGCGTATCTCTCATCGCTTACGAATGT
>JAYRRJ010000153.1:0-2442 GCA_041910135.1 Candidatus Levyibacteriota bacterium | reverse complement strand
GGTATTAAGTCAGGAATGTATTACATTGGTGTCAAGACGATCTCTCAGCTTCAAGAGACTGCACAGTTTGTACAGATAACTCAAGCGTCACTTCAGGAGTCGCACCCTCACGATGTTTTTGTAACAAATGCTGGGAAGAGTTATTAATTCTTCTTCACGATTTTTTTGTGGTATTATGCAATGAATATGTTACAGAAAGAAGCATCAGAGGCTTTTCTTTCTAAAATCTTCCTTTCTACCCGCCAGCTGTGCGATTTAGAATTGATTTTAAACGGCGGATTTGCCCCATTGGCAGGGTTTCTCAACGAAGACGACTACCACTCTGTTGTAAGTAGGATGCGGCTTTCAAACGGCATCCTGTGGCCAATTCCTATTGTTCTGGATGTGGAGGGCGCAGAAAGTTTCCTCGTTGGACAAAAAGTGTTGCTTTGTGATCTGTCCGAAAAACCTGTCGCAACGCTTCTTATTGAATCTATATACAAACCCGATAAGAAAAAAGAAGCGCAATGGGTATATGGAACTGACTCCAAAGACCATTTTGGTGTTAAGTATCTGTTTGAACGGACAAATGAATATTATCTCGGCGGAAAAGTTAAAAAACTGGGTTCTATTGAGCACTATGATTACAAAAATTTAAGAAAGACACCTCAACAGCTAAAAAAATATTTTAAAAAAAGAGGCTTTGAGAAAGTAATTGGATTTCAAACAAGAAATCCAATTCACCAAGCTCACTTCTGGATGATAAAGAGGGCAGCAGAAATTGAAAATGTACACGTTCTTATACATCCTTCGGTGGGGGAGACGAAAGATGGGGATATCGACTATATAACAAGAGTTAAATGCTACAAAATCATTCAGAAAAAATATGCTAAGGATTTTTCGACTCTTAGCCTATTGCCGCTGGCGATGCGCATGGCAGGGCCAAGAGAGGCAATACTTCATGCAATTATCCGCAAAAACTATGGCTGCACTCATTTTATTGTAGGAAGATCCCATGCCGATCCCGGGACAGACAGCCACGGCAACCTTTTCTATGATCCGTACGATGCCCAAAAGATTGCACAAAAATACGCCAGAGATATTGGAATAAAGATAATTGAATTTAATGAGATGGCTTACGATGAAAAGAACAAGCAATATGTTGAAGTCTCAGCTAAAAACAAAGATGCAAAAACCATCAAGCGGATTTCCGGTACGCAATTTCGAAGGATGTTAAGAGAAGATGAAAAGGTCCCGGAATGGTTTTCTTTTCCGCCCGTTATTAAAATCCTTAAGAGAAGAGTCAAAAAACAAAAGGGTTTTTGTGTATTTCTGACCGGTCTTTCAGGTGCAGGCAAGTCAACAATTGCAAAAAGTCTTACATTAATGCTTATGGATAAGTACAACAAGTCGGTTACGCTTCTTGATGGAGATGTAGTAAGAAAACATTTAACAAAAGGTCTTACTTTTTCAAAAGAAGATAGGGACGAAAATATTCGGCGTATTGGTTTTGTTGCCGGAGAGATTGTAAAACACCAAGGAGTCGTAATCGTTGCAGCAATTGCGCCATACAGAAATGTACGTGATGAAGTAAGAGAAATTATCTCTCAGATTGGGACTTTTGCAGAGACATATGTCTCAACTCCTCTTTTTGTATGTAAAAAAAGAGACACAAAAGGACTATATAAAAAGGCGGAGATGGGTTTGATTAAGAATTTAACAGGAATAGACGACCCGTATGAGAAGCCACTTACGCCCGAAATCGTGCTTGATACCACAAGTCAAAGCGTTAGAGTATGTGTGGGGGAAATTGTAAAGTTTTTGAAGGAGGAAAAACTTATTAAGTAATTCACCAATATCCCATTTGCCGTAATTTTTCCATCATTTTTTCTTTGTTTTGCTCGCGGCCGGATCTTTCCGAAGTTCCGGATTTTTTTGTAAAAGGTTTTTCACCAATCGAGCGGTACCCTTTATCATAGAGTGGTGAGTAAGGGACGTTAAAAAGACGGATATATGCCCACACATCTTCTTCGGTAAAGTCGAGAAGTGGGTGAATCCTCATGTGGTTTGGGCGTGGAGAGAAGTATTGTTCATTTTTTCTTGCAGGATTTTCGTCGCGGCGTATTCCGAGCATATAACCTTTTAATTTATACTTTTCCAAAGCTCGGTTGAGAGAATTAATTTTTGCAATTCGTGAAATTTCTTCCTTTAGAGCCATTCCACGGGCCTTTTTGTAGTTTGCAAGATCTTCATCTGAATGTCTTTCGATTATTAAATTCAAATTCCATTGGTGTGCAACTTTTTCAATGAATTTATACATTTGGGGAAATTCTATTGTCGTGTCATTGAACATGACCTTGTACGGAATAACGCCATCATAGAGAGTCAGGAGGATATGCATAAGAGTGGTTGTGTCTTTTCCGCCTTTCCAGGCAAGGGCAATGTTTTTGAAGCCATACTTTC
>JAYRRJ010000152.1:0-12603 GCA_041910135.1 Candidatus Levyibacteriota bacterium | reverse complement strand
TCGGTTATCTCAACAAAATCGGAACTTGCATACGCTTGAAATGAAGCAAGCCCCAAAACATCATTATTGCGAACAACTGCTTTAATCGATTTGATTTTGTTATATTCTGCGACTGTGAACTTAAATGCGTACGTAGTGTTGGTAGGAATAACAATGGTCGGAATTGTTACAGGTGCTCTTAAGGGGTCGGTTAGAACAACGTCGTTGCTTGTGAGGATGAGCGAATTGTTGATAATTTGAGGCGCAACTGAGGGAATGGCAGTATCCAGAACATATAAGTCGGAGGTTGTTTCATTTCCTTTCGAATCAATAGCCGTTACTTTGTAGTAATACCGGGTGGCGGAGGAAAGACCGGTGAGGTTGATAAGGTGCTGAGTTGACAAGGTAACTTCAGAAGCTGTTTTTGTGAGACTTTTTATGCTCGTTCCATAGCTTATCTTAACCCCTGTATTTGTGTTGGTTGATACAAGAATTGCCGCATCAGACGAGCTTACAGTCCGGAGTTGGATATCATTTATTACCGGTTTTTGGGTGGTAGAGGGCGTAAGTGTCGGAGTAGGGGTGGGAGTTGATGTGGGGTTTGAGCTTGAGGATGAGGATGAACTCGATCCGGGAGTTGGCGTAGGGGTAACCGGGGCAAGATATTGATATTTGGAGCTGACTGTCGAGTCAGCCGTGACGGTGCCCGGTCCATAGGTTCGTCCGTTAACGGTAAAAGTAACCGGAAGAGTGCCTGTATATGAATCATTGGTTTTAAGCTTAAAACTGACCGTTCTATTTAGTGTGTTGCCCGGAATCGCGGAAATTGTCCAGTCTATCTTACGGTTGACGCTATCAATAACAGGAGGCGCAGTGTTATAACCGTTTGAAGCACTTCCGATAACATAGTCTAGAAGGTCAACGGTTGGTGTTGAACCGCCCTGTATTGTGCCCAAATCCCACGCAGCCTCAATTGTAATGTCTGCAGGGTACGTCAGCTTATTCCCATAGGTGAGAGTGTAGGTAAGAGTAGTATTTTGTGAAAAAGTGCCGTTAAGAGGGTCTGTGAGCGCTAGAGAGGCATCAAAATCGGTAGGATTAGCAGCAACCGTTGCCGTGACATTGATTGCGTCATTTGAGACTATCGAAATACCGAATGCATGATAATCAATCGCCTGATTTGAGGCATTTATGGTTCGAAGGATTCCGACATACGTTCCGGTGCTTGAGGGAGTCGTAAGAGTGTTGGCTGATGCAAAATTGAAACAATACTCGGTTCCTGTCGACAAATCATCGGAAGGGAACGTTACTACTTGTCCTGCTACGGCGTTTGCTGTATCAATTCCCGGAAGGGCAACTGAACCTGTGGGTAAATTGGTTGTTGTGACTGTCCAATTTGAGGCTGTTGGATTGACGATAAAGCCGGTCGGGAATACTATTTGAATTTGAGTTTCAACGCCTGTACTTTCCGGGGTCGCGCAAATAAGGCCTCCGGTTGAACGGGAAATGGCTGTCCTGTCAATTCTAACGAGTGCTCCCAAATCCCCGGCATATGCCTTCCCCGGGACAGGAGGAAGAATCATTGAAATGAGGGTAATACCCAATAAAATTAAGGCAGATTTTTTCACCTACCTTAATAATAGCATTTTAAGGTATTTTCTTGACAAGGTTTTTTGAATTTGAGCATAATGGGGATATGGCAAAAAAAGACGAGGGTTCATTCTTCTTTGAGAATGCGCTTGAAAAAGAAAAAGAAGAACTGCAGAAATTAGAGAAGAAGGGGGCAAAAAAGGTTTTGCGTTGGTATGATTTTGGGGCCTCAAAATTACGCGATGAAATAAAAAAACATCCCGCTCAGTACTTCTTCCTTTTCATTTCCACTTTTTTAGGTTCCGTTATTACCTCAAGCCTTGCGTTTTTGGGATTTACCGGTAATTTATTGACTCTTTTTGTACCAAAGTCTTCAACTCCAAAAGTACAGGCAGTGCAAGAGCTTCAAATTTCGCAAAAAACGGTAGAAAGCAACAAGTATGACCCTTTACTTTTGGCCTCAAAATTACGCAAGAATGAAACGGATTTTGAAGTAGTGGATATACGAAGCGCTGCGGAATTTCAAAAAGGACACATATTATCTGCTAAAAACGTTCCCGTGTATGACACGACGCTTGTCACAAAATCAGGGGGCGTCGACCAGGAAGGCGTAAAAAAGGCATTTAAAGATTATATGGATAGTCCCAAACTTCTTATTGTCTATGCTCACAGTTCATATTCAACTATTCCTTCAGACATTGTGGCGATACTTTCAAGTGACGTAAAAAAGGTCAAAGCTCTGGCCGTCGGGTGGGAAGAGTGGTTGCAACTTCAAGGTAGATAGTTCTCCGGTTAGTAAATTTCGTAAGCTAATATCGCATTTTTTCGTCATTTAGCTTCAAATTTATAGTGTATCTCATATTAATTTTGTGCGTCTTATAATAATGGTTATGCACATGATATCCACAGACCTGGAGTAAGTCGCTTTATCGTGTCAGTTTGAACCGGGGAACTCATTATAGGTTGATGTGAGCTTTCCTTTTAATTGGATGAGTAATTTAGTAAAATATACAAACGTGCCGAGATGACGATGCTTGTGCACAGGGATTTATCCCGCAGCGGTCAATCGTCGAAGACAAAACAAATCGTGCCGAGATGACGGAGCGGTCAATCGTAACAGACTGTAAATCTGTCGCCCGTTTGGGCTACATAGGTTCGAATCCTATTCTCGGCACAATAATCTTAAAATCTGCCTTATGATTGCAAGTTTGCCCTGGTGGCTCAGTGGTAGAGCGCGTTCTTGGTAAGAACGAGGTCGTGGGTTCGATTCCCACTCGGGGCTCAAATACCTTGCAATTTTGCTTCGCAAAATCGTAAGAACGAGGTCGTGGGTAGGACTGTTCCAAGCGATTCCCACTCGGGGCTCAAAGTTATTGTAAATTGAATATTTGTACAGTATAATTTGTACTTAAGTTAAATTGATTATAAGCACTAGCACCTAATACATAGTCAGTTTAGTTTCTTTCAGAAACAAAACTTCAAGGAAGCTAGTCTTTATTTCACTCGCTTTATTCGTTACATATGGCAAAAAAATCAAAAGGAACACGGCTTACACTCGGGCTGCAATGTACCGTTTGCAAGAACGTGAATTATATAACAGAGAGAAATAAGCTCAATACACCTGAGAAATTAAATTTGAAGAAGTTCTGTAATTTTTGCAAAAAGATACAACCCCACAAGGAACGAGAAAAGCTCAAATAGTCTTCGACTTGAGCTAGAAGCTTCCGTTTCACTCGACTATAAGCTCAACACACCTGAGAAATTGGTGTTAAAGAAATTCTGTAACTTTTGTAAGAAAATTCAAGCTCATAAGGAACGGGAGAAGTTAAAATAAGCTTGAATGTTTCTTGGCTTTGCTTCACAATACCTTCGGTACCGCTAAAAAAATCCAGCCCCATAAAGAAAGAGAGAAGCTTAAATAAGCTTTTCCTCAGAATTGAATGAGAAAGTTTTTGTTAAAAACTTTCTGATACAAGGTAGAAAATCTTTTTCCGCTCCCATTCGGTCGCTTCAATAATCTTCATTCGATTGGTTTCTATGCAATCGCTTCGCTAGAACTCCAAAGTGTCCAATACCTCCACATACGGTCCTACAACATGGTCCATTTTAAATGGCGCGTATGCGTCAAGCACTCCGAGAAAAAAGCCGCGTCGTCCCTCATCCAGAACATTGTTGATAGCCGGAACTGCGCCTGTCAGGTGTGGTTCACTATTCCACATCCGTGAAAGAGAGTCAATAGAATTCTGGTTAAACCTCTTTTCAACCTCATAAAGCAATGGGTCCGATGGATTTTCGCGGAACCGTTCCTTCAGTTTTAGTGGGGTAACGTGTCCTTTCAGCATTCCCGGCTGGGTTGCGACCAATATATTGTATTGAATATCGATATTTTTGAAATTATTGTGATTTGTAATCAGGCTTTTGAAATAGGTAGCTAAAGCCGCTTTATTTGCCAGGGGCAAAACGAGTCCTACGTGCTCGAACTGATTGGCCAACACATTTATTCCAAAAACAGCCCCGTTCATGTACTGAGCAAGCTGCTCTTCATTGAGCTGGATTTGTCCCCGAAGCTCATACATTTGGGCAAAATAAGCATACAAATTAGGGTCAAGACTTTTTAGTGTATTTTCCTCGATTTTTAGATTTTCCGGGGAGCGGGCGGTAACATACGAAAGCCAGGCTATAGAGTCTCCGACGGCCTTCTCAGAAAGAGGAAACGTATGCATGTGTTGGAATTCGGGCATCTGTGAACCCGGTTTTGATTCAGCGCTCATGCTACATAGTGTAGCGGATGAAAGATGATTTTCAAGACCTCTTTTCTAAAAAGTTTGAGCTCAATTTTCGTTTTGACATTCCTATAGGGTTAGTGTATATTCCACTGGTGATATTTTGGTAATGATGTCGTTTTGCAATAAAGCAAGTAGAACTTACGTATTATCAATAATTTGCTCATTAACAATCTGGTTTGCAAAACAATTCCCGTGCCGGCTTTTACTGAGAGCACGACAATCATTCAACATGCATTGAATGTTTGTTGTGCTCTCCGTAGGTACGGAGCATGGGAAAAACTAAGCAAGGAGAAGGGTTTGAGTGCAGGAATAAACGTCGTCGGTCGAAGGTGTAGGTCGCCCTGTGCGACTCACATCGCCAGTCGTTGACGAACAACTAGCAGGAGTATTACTTAGTGTCGACTTCCATGACCACTCGCGTACGCGAAATCCTCGGCTACTACGCCGGGGAAAATCCGGGTGTTCTCACCAACATCTCGCGCATCCTGATGCACGGCCGCCTCGGCGGCACCGGGAAGGTTCTCATCCTTCCGGTCGACCAGGGGTTCGAACATGGACCCGCCCGAAGCTTCGGGAAGAACCCAGCGGGATATGATCCCCGCTACCACTTCCAGCTTGCCGTCAAGGCAGGACTCTCCGCCTACGCAGCCCCTCTGGGGATGCTGGAGGCTGGTGCAGCTGAGTATGCGGGCCAAGTTCCGCTCATCCTCAAGTGCAACAGCTCCAACCTGCACGCGACCACCAAAGACCAGGCTGTCTACGGCACTGTCCGTGACGCGCTGCGTCTCGGGTGCGCCGGCGTTGGCTTCACCATCTACCCATTCGCGGACGACCAGTTCGCGATGATGGAGGAGTTCAGTGCTCTGGCGGCCGAGGCGAAGGCCAATGGGTTAGCTGTCGTCTGCTGGTCGTATCCACGCGGGGGGAAGCTCACCAAGGACGGGGAAACCGCACTTGATGTCACTGCCTACGCTGCGCATCTGGCCGCGGAGCTCGGCGCTCACATCATCAAGGTGAAGCCACCCACAGGCACAATCTTCGGAGAAGAAGACAAAGATACGAAAGCGGCCTACTCGGATGGTAACTGGGCCGAGTCCCAGATGTCCGAGAGGGCCGCGCATGTCATCCAGGCGGCCTTCAACGGCCGCAGGATCGTCATCTTCTCCGGCGGTCCCGCCAAGGGAGATGAGAAGGTCCTCGAAGAGGTTAGACAGCTTGCCCTCGGGGGCGGATTCGGCAACATCATCGGCCGCAACGCCTTCACGCGCAAGGAAGACGAAGCGCTCCAATTGCTGGGCCAGGCAATCAGCATTCTCGAGGAGGTGTCCAAGGGAGCCGCATAAGTTCCCACCAACGCTTCAACCCATGCAAACCAGAAAGGAGGGCGTGAGGAATAATATCCTCACGCCCTCCCATCTCAAAAACTACATATACCGCATCGCAAAACTGACAAATACATCTGTCAGGATTTAGTCAAGATTGTAAGAGAACCTTACCTTAAGATAACCTTTATGGGCAGTGAGCTAAAAGATAGAACGTCCTACGACTTTACCGGTCTTCATCCGGAACTTTATCCCCAACCGGAACTCGTCAGAGAGCATATGGTGGGTGTTACTCTTGAGGCGGGCGTAGCTGTTGCAGAGGCAATATCTCAATTCATCCCCGTTCCCGATGGCGAGAAATTATCAGAAAGAAACAAAAAAATTAGAGTTGAGCTACTTGATACTCTTGCAGCAGCAAGATTTGAAGACTATTTGAAAGGAATTCCTTTCAAAGTCCTCTCTGTAGCGAGTGAAGGCGAAAAGGAATGGGAGAAAATGGGCAGAGGTATGCCGACTGTTCTTGGTGAACATGGAATCGGGAACAGAATCATAAGCATTGCAAATGATGTCGTTGAAGGAACCACTGCAGCGTCACACAACAGGCCCGGGGCAATTTCCGTCCTTGCTGCAAGTACTTATGGAGGAATTATGCCTACACCCAAAGGAGTTAAGTATATGGACAAATTGTTTGCGCCACCGGAGGCAAAGGGATATGTTGATATTCGGTATCCTTTTGAGCATAATCTTGAAAAAATGAAGATGGTTTATGGAGTTGCCGCACACGAAATAAATGTTGTATCGATGAACCGTAAAACTAATGCCGGTATCCATGATGCGGCAAGAAGATTTGGTGCAAATCTTCATCTCATTGAAGCAGGGGATTTAATGCCTTCTCTTTTGGCAATTACAAGTCCTCATGAAAATGGAAGAGGGATTTATATGGTTGCGGGTAGGGGTGGCATGGAAGAGGGTATTATCGCCGCAGTAGGTGCAAAGGCGCTCGACGCACACGCTCAGGGAAGAGAATGGCGGGAGTCGCCTGAAAATAAGGATTTTCCTATTCCAGAAGGAAGAGTAATGCATTTGGATGAGCTTGTGAGAGGTAGACGTGAGCAATCACTTGTGACTTTCACACCTATAACCGATGACCCTTGGTTTGATTTCCCCGGAGTTAAGTTTACGAATGGTTCGCTTGATGCGCAGGCAGTATTACTTGATATGAATGGATTTCAAGTAATACCTCACCACAAGGACCTCGGAATTGTTGCTTAAAACTACAAAACAAGGAGAGAGAAGAGGGCAAATGAGGCTCCAAGAAGTGCTCCACCAATAACATCAGTTGCCCAATGTTCTCCAAGACTCACTCTCGATATCAGCATGAGTAGCATATATATAAGTACTAGTGCTATGAAAAAGTATCTCAAATATGCGGGTAATTTTTTCGTTTTGTACAATAGAGAAATGATAATAATGCTCAAAAAAACTACTCTCAAGGAATGTCCTGAGGGATAACTGTCATTGGCGTCGATATAGAGCCCGGGGAAGTTTTTTGACAATGTGGTGGTCCGTAAAAACATGTGTGGCGGTGGTGGTTGATTGAGATAGTTTTTCCCGATTATTTCTATAATGTGTCCAAGGGCAAATAAACCGACCGAGAAAAGCCCCAAGAGCTTTTTATGCAGTAAAAGTGCAATAAGAAGTATGACAATTGAGGTTTCAAATCTCCCCGAAACCGATAGAAATGAGAAAAAATCATCAAACTTCACGGGAACATGAGCTTGAAGCTTGACAGTTGAGTCAAAATCAAAGCTCCTTAATACGTCTTTTTTCACGATAACCGTAAAAAGAGCAAAAAGAAGCGAAAAAAGAACACCTGCACCAAAAAAACCCAACAGTAGATGCGAGGCAAAGGAGGGTTTTAAATTCTTCTTAAGGTGTTGGGCAACCTTTTGCATACGGGTTTTAATCTTATCAAACTTTCATAGCCGTAGTAAAGTTTACTTGAGGCAGGGTTTCAACTATAATTAAAGCCTCGTAGGGACGTGATGAAATGGTATCATGGGGGTCTCCAAAACCCCTCTTCTGGGTTCGAGCCCCGGCGTCCCTGCAGCGATTTCAGCCTCAAAATAACTTGCCGAAAATATTGAATTTAGGCCCATAGTTATAGTATAATCGGATTGTGGAAAGAATAAATGAAGCTTCCAGAATGCTGCGACGCTTCGAGCAAGGAGAAAATAGAGCTCAAGCAGGACGGCCCATTGTGGTCGATGCGGTAAGAGGAATTCGAAATCCCGCTGAAGCAACAACGTATGTCATGGGCTATATGAAATCTGTGGCTGAGGCTCTTAATGATATTGGCATTTCAGAACCTCAAGATATCGGAATCCATGAATCATTCATGCACATTGTTGTGCAAGATCAAAAAATGGAAGGAACATCCGGAATTGAAGGAATGTCCGATGGTTCCATGGCTATTGCAAGCCGCGAAGCCGAATATGGGCACTTAGGACAGAGTCCTTTGAGCCACTATCGGGATGGGCACAAAATAGGTTTGGCATTTGCCCAAGCAAATGTGAGACAGGGTAAATTTGCAGCCATCGCCCATATCCAAGCCATTCCGGAAGGACTGCAGCAACAGCTTTTACCCGAGATACAACACTGGCTTGTAGGCCTTGGAATAACTCAAGTCAAACCTGAGATCGTGTTAAACCTTCATCCTGTAGCACGTGAAGTATTTGCCTATGTAGTCGAGAATGGAGATAAAGGGTATGACGCGTTTTACAGAAATATGATTGAGAGGGTTATTAAAAACCCACATTTTGATGCAGATAAAAAAGCAGAAATTATCGGAGGAATTGGAAAAACAGCCAAGTTCGCTCGAAAAATTAGAGAAATTAAATCCCTTTAATTCACTTTCTCTCAACAGTAATTGTGCATTCCGCAACAAGTGCCGCAATAGCACCAACCGCGGCCAAAACCGGTGCGATGGCTGCCCCAACAACTCCTATTGTGAGCGGAAATTCGATAAGAGTAGTTCCTTTTTTGCCCTTTATCGTGATTTTTCTGATATTTCCCTCGTGAATGAGCTCCTTTACTTTCTTCAGTAAATCCTCACCGTTTATTTTGAATGATTCTTCTTTCTTTGCCATAGGTCTTATTTTAACATACAGAGCCAAGAGCTGTTTATATCCTATAATATTGCACTTTTATTGAATTCATGCTATAATAGACCGTTTGCATAAAACCTTGATTTAGCTTCAAAGTGGAGTGCAATGCTCATTAAAAATTGTTGAGAGCTACTCTTTGCGGAGAATCTGTTTGTCATTTATGGTAGACGGTTTCTCCGTAAGGAGACCCTATTTCATTATAGGGAATTCGGTACGAGGTGGAGTACATGGCTGACCCCGTAGTCATCACCCTCGAAGAGGCGCTACGGCGCCTCGGAGAGAACACTGTCGTGGCTCTTACGCCCGACCAGCAATGGGTCTTTGACCCTGCGACCGGCCGTTCGGGGCGACCCGACGGCAAGTTCTTCGACGTCCGCCCCTATGACAGGGGCGGGTATTGGCAGATTGGAGTCTGCGAGGAACCCAACCTCGAGGTTCCCGAAGGGGAGCTTCGAATCGTTGGCAACCTCAAGATTGCCATCAATCCACGCGGCTTCATCAAGAGCCGCACCAACCGTGGCCTTGACGGCCGCGAGTTCCGTGAGGCGGTTTTGTCCAGCCTCAGCAATCCCGAGCTGGTGGAGTTCGACCTGAGCGCCGTTAAGACGGCCATCGTCCAGGCCAATCCTCAGCGGATCGATGGGTACATCCGGCTCTTCCTCGTTGAGGAAGACTTCGATGACACCCAAGGTGTACTCGCAGCACAGCTGCGGGACACTACCGATGGCAGGACCCTTGCGGCAATCGCCGCGCTGGGCCTGTAGCCCTAGCTTTCGACATCATGGGCGGTAGCGGGTTTATCCCCGTTGCCGCCCTTCACACACAACAAATTTTTTGCTACACTATTTCCATGCCAAGGAAAAAAACAGCACCCAAAAAATCACAAAGGAATGATTTTAACACCGTCACTACAGTTTCAAAGCTTTTGGCATTTTTTATGTTCATTACCTTCCCATTCATAGGGTTTTATTTGGGAATGAATTTCCAGAAAGAATTAGACAGGCCTTTTATCGATGAGGTGACGTCACGTCAATTTGAAGAAGAACAAAGAAGGTCATGTACAATGGAAGCAAAACAGTGTCCCGATGGTTCATATGTAGCACGGACGGGTCCAAACTGCACATTCGAGAAGTGTCCCGATGCTAAATAATTAACGTTTTTTTCTCTTCTTTCTCATTCTTTTAATCGCCAGAACTAACTCTTTTTTATTTTTTTCAATTTCCTCGTCTGAAAGATCTTCCGAATCGATAAATTTATTCTTCGCTTTTTTGCTCGCGTAAATCAATTCATCCAATTTCAGATGAAGTGCTTTCGAGTCTCTATTTTGGGTGTTTTGGATAAGAAATACCATAAGAAATGTGACTATTGTAGTACCGGTATTAATAACCAACTGCCATGTATCTGAAAAATGAAATAAAGGTCCCGTTACAACCCACGCAAGAATGATAAGTGTCGCAATGATAAATGCGTACGCACTGCCTACAATTTGAGCAGTCCGCTCCGAGAAAACACGAAAGAAATCGTTCATTGATTTTCAATTGTAGCTATTTATTTTAAATACCATGTAAGAGTACTGCCAGTAAACGCTCTGTAGTTAAATATTAATTGCTATCTTTCTACTTTTTATTCTAAACTGTAATAGTATTGATATGCCTCGCATGCATCTTTACTCGGTTTAGTTTCAATAGAAACAAAACCTCAATGAGGCGAGTCATATACTTTCGCCCTTAAAAAGGCTCAACCATGAAATACATCTTTGTTACCTATTCCGGTCTCGGTCTTCCTATCGCGTATAAGCTCATCCAAGAGGGATGTGAATTGAAAGTGGGGATGATTGATGATATTAAAGAGTATTGCATGGAGGAGGAGGTAGCAACGGCAACAGAGTCAGAATTCGATAAAAAGCGCCGCACTTCACAATTCCAGAATGTAATGCCCATACAGGATGCGAATAAAGTCATCGAGTGGGCAAAAACTCTCAAAAACCCCCACGAATATTTCTTCTTTTTTGATGAGAACAATTTATACCGGTGGGCAGACAAAGTGCGCGATTTGGGATTTGAAGGGACATTTCCGACTCGAGAAGATTATCTTTTTGAGGTCGACAGAGAGATGGCAAAGAAATTCGTCGCGACCCATTATTCAAAACTTTATACCCCTGAGGTAAAAGAGTTCAATAAAGTTGAAGACGCAATTCCTTTTCTTGAAAAAACTCAAGAGTTATGGGTTCTAAAAGGTAAGCATGACAGTGCCAAAACTTTCGTCCCCGACATTCATGACCCTCAATTTGCCAACCAGCAGGTCGTTGAGATGCTGAAGAATTATCCGGAACATTACGAGCAATTAGGGTTCATCTTAGAACTTTTTATCCCCTCAATTATCGAAATGACACCCGAGAAATTCTATTACGATGGGGTTCCAATAGGGACTTCAATTGATTTTGAGAACAAAAGTTTTGGGTCGGGCAATTTATCGGTGCAGACGGGGTGTGCCGAGGATTTAGTGTTCCCGACCAATATGGAGGATAGAATAAATCAGATCTCTTTTCCACCTATCGTTGATGAAATGGCACGAGCACACAAGGGGTTATTTATTTGGGATGCGTCTATTCTTATCAACAAGAAAGATGGAAAGATGTATTTTGGAGAATTCTGTTCGAACCGCTTTGGCTATAACTCGGTCTTTACCGAGCTTGCTCAGTCAAAATCAGTTGATGATTTTTTCACTAAAATGGTGCACAAAGAAAATCCTTATACCATAGGGACGGTTGCAGCATCGGTCAGGATATTTAATATGAATAGAGATGAAAAGACCGAGCAGGTTGCCGAGAACATGGCGCTCAATTTTTTGCCTGAGGTAGAACGCGATTTATGGTTGTGGGATGTCAAGAGAAAAGCAGATGGGCAATTTTTAACGGTTGGGACTGACTGGAATTTGGCTGTAATGACTGGGAGTGGAAAATCTATAGAGGAAGCGGTTGGGAATCTATATAAAAATATTGAAGGTCTGGCATTTGTGGGAGGGTATTTTAGGCCCAAAGATGATTATTTATCTCTTGACTACCCCACATCAATATTAAATAGGGTAAATTATGGAATGGAACGTGGCCTTTATAAAATACCGTTTAATGTAAAAATAGGAGATATAGTATAGGGATTAGTTTCTAGGCTTTCGCATTTCGTTATCAATGAAGAACAGGCTTTTAGATTTAAAAAAACTCAAATTCGAGGTAAGAGACATCATGCGGTATGATGATGTAGGAGACTATTTTGGAGATACAATTGTTGCGTATGACTTTAAAGATGACGTCATAACGAATGCAATTTTTTTGCACGAATTTATAGAATATACATTGGTCAAATCCGCAGGTATTGATCCATCTCTTATTGACCAATTTGACACCGATAAAAGTGCGCCCGCAAAGTATCCTGAGGAATTTATGCAGTACGGGAAATTTCACGATCTTGCCAATTTGGTAGAGCGGCAGTTTATAGAAAATTTGGGGCTCAATTGGGAGGAGCATGATAGAGTTATCAATACTGCAAAAGTAAATGTTGCGGTTGAAGTCATTTCTGAAGAGCTTCATAAAGAGAATCCATCAGAGAGTGTAATCGAACAAGCGAAGGAAGAAGTAAAAGATGAGATAAAGGACAGCCTCGAAAGTATAGCAGAATAGCGTATACTTAAAATATGAAAGCTCTTCCGGATTTTGCTCTTGAAAAACCCCTCTGGGACAAAGGATTTAGTGTCATGGGAATC
>JAYRRJ010000151.1:0-7073 GCA_041910135.1 Candidatus Levyibacteriota bacterium | reverse complement strand
GGATGAGGGAAAACCCGCATTGGCTGTTGAAAGTTATGTGCTTGCTGCAAAAAGCAAAAGAACGACCGTTAAACTACGTTCACAGGCACTTACAGCAGCAGCTATGACAGAGATTGGGCAAGGCCACAAGCAGCAGGCTTTGGAGTATTCACAAGCTGCTGTAAAGCTCGACCCTACCTCCTCCCATGCATTGGGTATGCATGGATTTATGCTTACTTATAGCAATAGTACGTTTAAAGCTGGTGTTGAAAATCTCACAAAAGCGATAAAACAGAATCCTAGGATATCGCTTAACTACATGCTCCTTGGTGTATCAATGCGTGCAAGACACGAATATGCAACGGCAATATCACTTCAAAAAGAGGCAATAATCCGTGCCGATAATGATAATACCCTCGTCGGTGTTTCACAAAAAAACTCAAGAAAATCTAAAATGTATTATGAACTCGCCCAAGATTATTCCCTAACAAAAGATGTTCCAAATACCATCATAAGCCTCAAAGAGGCTATCTCTTTGAATTCTGCATACAAACCGCTCCTTAGAAATGACATCAAACTGGGGTATTTTAAATCTATTGCCGCTGATTCCAAATTTATTGCTTTTCTTAATTTATGAAAATAAGAATACTATTATTGGCGTTGTCATTCTTGTTTTTTTCATATGTCCCCAAAGCACTCGCTATTGACCCTGTAATTGGACACGATGGTCAACCGATAGAAATACCCGATACGGCAACAGTTGGTCACGTTGATGATCCTACAGGACATGGGCCAGGAGATAATATTTATCAGTGGACCGACCCTGATGGCACTTCTCATTGGGTTTGCACGAATGGCAATGAGGTAACAACGCCACCATCATATGGACCACCTGAGTATGTTCCCCCACCACTTGAAATTCCACCTTACGAACCACCTACCTTTAATCCGCCCGGTCCGGTTTGCGGCTCCGCCTGCAATACTAATGCGGAATGTCCACAAAGCTGTCCCGTATGCGCTGTGAATGCATCGGGACAAGGCGGACAAAAAGTCTGCCAGGCAGTACCAACCGCAACACCTACAACACCACCTGTTTGCGGCGCGGATTGCTCCAACAACCCGAATATTTGCCAAAACATATCAAATTGTAACTACTGCAATCCCACAAGTAACAAATGCGAAGCTCAACCGACACCAACCCCTACCGCAACCCCCCAGCCGACGGCAACGCCAACCCTCACCCCTACCCCAACCCCTCCATTTTCCGAGGATATGTGCAAATGTGATGGAATCGAGAATACCGGTCTTGCGCTGGGTCAAAAATCCACCATCACGGCGTATGGTAAAGTCATGGGAGATGATACAAAATATGCAAAAATTCCCAACATGACATTCTTCCTCTACAAAGGAAATGACCAGAATGTCACCATAATCGACCAATCCCAACCCATAGCAACAACTCTTGTTACCGACCAACCGACTCTCGCGCGGTATAAGGCTGTATGGGACCTCACGCTTGCTTCAAATTTGGACACAACTGCTACCTACCGCATTCAGGCAAAACTGAACTGCTCCCGGAAGGCTGCAGCAGTATTTGCCCCAACAAACAATGCGGTCATGGGTACATCTACCAAGAATCCGTCGTTTCTTGACAGGATTTACGGATTCTTTGCAGGACTTTTCGGGGGTGGCAGCAAAACAACCTCTCCCACAATTTCAGAATCTCCCACAACAACACCAAAACCTCAGGCGAAAGGAGATCAACTGAAGCTTGAAACGTTCAGGCCTACAAAAATACTTGAAAGGTCATGCACTTTTATAAAGTTCGGTTTCCAATAACATGAAAAAAGCTGTCATTCTTATCGTTGTTCTTATCGTTATCATTCTCCCGGTTGGGTTGTACTTTTCCTCAAAACAAAGCAAAAAGACTGCAGACATTATTCCTACCTCAGGCCCCACACCAACACGGACCAACGAGCAACCGGTTCCAACTACCGCTGCCATCAAAAAATGCGATGCCATAACGGTTCTCTCCCCTAAGGACAACATTAAAGTCGTCTCCCCGCTTACTGTCCGTGTCACAATTGACAACCGTGGGCAGTGTCACTGGACCGTTTTTGAAGCGCAAGCGGGAACTGTCACAATTACCGACGGGCTGGGGAAAGTTGTTGGCCAGGGGATTTTGAAAACCACACAAGAATGGACCACACCAAATCCGGTTACCTACACCGCAACCGTAACCCTTTCAAAGCCTTCAACCTCAGGGGGAACCCTTACCATAACCGAAGAAAATCCAAGCGGTAAAGAAAATCCTCAAAAACACACTGTCCCCGTTTCTTTCTAGGATGAGCAGCATCACATACCACTATACAAAGAGTTGCTAAACTTACAATATGAAAAAATTTTTTGTTATCCAAAGCATCATTCTTTTTGTAGGAGTACTTTTTGCATGGTCGACGGACGCCTCTGATTTTATTCGCTTTTCAAATAACGCAGGGGTAAATCCCTTAACGACTCCCTGCTTTTACGGAGCAATAGGATTTTTAGCTGCCTATTTTTATTCGCTTTTCGTATTGTTTGCAGTGCCGGAAAAACAAAAACGCCACCAAAAATACTTGGTCATCTTTCTTGTCGCAGGAACCATTTTTGGCTGGGGCAACTTTACTCTCGAATTCTGTAAATTCTATTTCTTCAAAAACCCGACAAGCTGCTCGGGTCTTGCAGTCTCAACTCCCTTTGCAACTCCCTGCTTTTATGGCTCGGTACTCTATCTTGCAGGTCTTCTCTCATCAATAATTGTAAAACGAAAACTATCCAGGCGTGTAAAACCCTAACCTCCTATTCCCTACTTCACCGCAATGGTATAATTTGCCCATGCGAAATGAGTTATTCGCTCCACTTTCGGAGAAGTTGTTAGGAGAAGAAATCCCTCAACTCGGTTTTGGACTCGTCAACTACGCCAACGGTACTCTTGCCTCACAGTCGGGCCAACTTGCAGCACGCCTTGCCGTTGTTGATGCGCTCCCTTTTCATGTCCCCACAGGCTCAATACGGGTCGACAAAAGGGAAACCGGTGAACCTTACGTTTGTCTTCTTGATCCGTATCTAACGAAGCAATTGCAGAACGGTATCGTTGACATTCCCATCAGTATTTCCCATGATGGAGGCATTGCCGTTGCTGTTGCCGGTGTTAGTAAAGGAGAAAAAGACGGACTCCGTGTTGGAGTAGATATTACTTTTGCCGACACACAAAAGCTTACGTTCAAAAATCCAATGAAAAAATTACTAACTGCCGAAGAATATGAAGAAACGGGAGACGACGTACATAAAATCACCACCCGCTGGGCTATAAAAGAGGCCGTCTCAAAAACTCTTGGCACTGGGCACTCCAATGGAGTTTACCGTCAAAAAATTGTGACGCACGAGAAGGACAGTCAATTTTTTGTGTCACTTTTAGAATCGGCAAAGTCTTTTCAAGATTTTTGGGGAATTGAGGATTGGCGTATCTCTATTGCACAGGAAGGAAGCGCTGTTATAGCCGTTGCCCTCGGACTTACATAATATGCACGAAATTGGGGGAAGAGACATTTCGGGATACAAGTTTGCAGACCTTCATATGCATACGACCGGGTCACTGGATGTCAGACGGCGGACAAGCGGACTCACCCCGCAAGAAGCGGTTCTCTCGGGAGTTGAGGCGGGACTTTCCGCACTTGCGATAACCGACCACGACAATCTCCCCTCTTCGTATGAAGCGTGGAATTTTGCCGAAAAAGAAGGTTTGCCTATCGAACTTATTCCTGGGGTTGAAATTACAACTGTCGACGGTCATCTGATAGGGTTACATCTTACCTCGCCCATCCCTTTTGGACTTAGTATTGCAGAATCGGTACGCAGTATTCATGCACAGTCGGGACTTGCTATTCTCCCCCACCCCGGACACAAGCACGTGCTCACGGGACGAAAAAGTTCACTTTTTTTTGAGGAGATAGAGCAATTACAAGCTACGGGCGACCCGGATGTTTATTTCGATGGAGTTGAGTTGTATAGCACCGGCGTAGTTGATGCGTCAAGAAGACATAAGTCATACATTGATACTAATAAAAGAGCACAAGAGCATTATCGAGGTAATTCTGACAGACTTGGCGCTCAAATAGGAAGCTCGGACGGACATAGAATGACTGTGGGACGGGGACTTACGGCATATAAAGCGGAACTTATTGATGCGATAAAAAACAGAGAAACAATGGCGGTTGAAATGGATTTTGAGGACAACCGGCAGTTGGTCATTAATGCAATACGGCTCTTCGGTGAAGAACGGGTTCTTCAGGGTCTCACATTCGAGCAGTTTGAAAGGCGCTACAAAGACAACCCTCTTTGAAATAGAGCTTGAACTCATAGTAATTAGGTGTTATATTCGCCATCGTGGGAGAAAGACCGGGAAATTATCACAACAATCACATTATTGAGAGTACTCATATTCCTGAATTTAAGGAAATTTCGGATGAAGACGCCAAATATCTGGCCGGAATATTTGAAATGGGTGGAGGCATGTCGATGAGACCGAATGGGAGAATGCGCTACACAAGCACAAAATGGCCTCTTGATATGTGCGTTATTTCTAAATTGTATTTCAATGACAACAACGAGAACGTCATTATCGACCTTCAAAAGAGATTCGGTGGTTATGTGGTAAAAGTTGAGAAAAAAAATTCGTGGAGATGGACTGTTCAAGACCTTAAAGCAACAGAGATTTTAGAGCAGGTAAAGCCATATGCCCCTTTTCGTTCTCCCCAAATAGACGCTTTCAGTAGGCTTTGGGATGGAATCACAATCGACAAGCAGCTTGATTTGGCTAATGCTTTTACCCAACACCTGCATGGCGTGAAGGATTATCCTGACCCAACGGCATACAGCGGCCTTGTCAAAGACCCTGATTTCTTAAGAGGGGTATATGCGGGACGAGGTGCGCAATACAACCACTCTTCAAGTGAGACTCTCCGCTTCAACTCGCAAAACATCTCTCTTATGACCGCTTTGGGACAGGAGTTTGGACTGGAACCGACACCCTTTGTCGGCCAAATCCCACAAGACTCACGCGATGTTGTCCCCGTTTCATTTATACTCGACCTTAGAAACAGTAAAAAAGAACACTTTTTAGAGCGAATTGCTCCACTTGCCGCCTAATTTTCTTGCATTTATCATCCGTTATTCCTATGATGGTTTTACCCCATGAAGTCATCCCCTTTTTCCCGCACGACAACCCTTTTTCAAAAAGTTTCAAAACGCCAACTTCTCATAACTATTGCTGTGGTAGTTGTTATCTTCGGGCTTTTCGTCGTTTTTTTCCTGGATAAAAATTCGCAAAGCGAAAAAGCAACGCTTCTTGCCAAAAAAGAAAACACAAAGCTTTCAAAGCAACTCTCATCTCTCAAAATCCAATTTGACACCCTCAAAAACACCGACCAGGTAAAAAGAAACGACAACCTTGAGTCAACAGTCAAAAAAGTCCAGAAAAGCTACAATGACTCAATTCCTGTTTATGAAAAAATGGTAGATTTGCCGGCAACCAACAAAGATTTGACCTCTTACCGCAAGCGTTTTGCAAAAGCACTTAAATATCTTTCCGACCTGAAGTACTCATCAGGAAGTGCAGAAATAGCCTCGCTCAACTCGGATATTGATAAGGCCAATGCAGCAGCCCTTGCCCTTGCAGGTGGAATCGACCTTTCAAATGTCCCCGTCAACAACACCCCTCCGGGGTCGGGGTATTCCCGTCAACAAGTCAAGGTGGGTGACTCGACATATTTGGTCGATGTTGTAGCAGGCAACCTTTCTTCCACAAAAGTTGTCGTAGACACCGCTTCAGACGATGACTGTCATGATAACTGCCCCACGCTTCCCTTGGGAACCTACATTTCGAGGCAAGGCGCATACGCCGGCATCAACGGCTCGTATTTTTGCCCGGCCGAATACCCGTCATGCGCGGGTAAGACAAATTCATTTGATACGTTGGCCATGAACACAAAAAAGCACTATTTCAACTCAGACAACAATGTCTACTCCACCGTTCCGGTCGTCGTTTTTGGCTCGGGCTGGGTACGGTTCATCGGCAATTCAAGCGGCTGGGGAAGGGATACAGGCGTTGACGGGGTTTTGGCCAATCAACCGCTTCTAGTCTCGGGCTCGAATTCGGTTTTTGGAGGAGACGGTGACCCTAAAAAAGGAAGCAAGGGAAATAGGAGTTTTGTTGCCAACAAGGGAAACACGGTATATATCGGTGTCGTACGTGGCGTGACGGTTACCCAAAGCGCATTAGTCCTTCAGGCAATGGGTATGGAGAATGCGCTTAATTTAGACTCGGGAGGCTCAACTGCTCTCTGGGCAGGGGATGGATACAAAGCCGGCCCGGGCAGAAATATCCCTAATGCAATTCTCTTCGTGAATAAATAACCGTCAAATGTCCAAATAATGTCAAGTACTCCGTGAAAAATGTGATTATAATCACTGTGAAAACCTTAATATAGGTCTAATATTATCAGTCTATGCACGAAATTTGCCCGGTGCAAGAGGAAATTATTGAGAAAAACGTTTGGTATGCCAATGACGGATTCAGGCCGGAAAATACGGTCGTAGGCTGGGCGAATATCGGCTCTACTTCCCGCCCTGTTACCCGCGAGGTGGTGGGAAGAGTCGCCGATAGCGTAATTCTTTTTCCCGACGGGAACGAAAAAATAAAGGTCAGAACGTACGTCAGAAGCTACAAAGGCGACTATCCCCTTTCGCTTTTAGGTGGAAGAGTTTCTCGCTCATGGGAAAATGAGACCCACGAAGAAACGGAATTGACAGAGTTCTACTCTCGTGAATACGCTTCCACCCTTTCGTATTCCCACTTTGCAGCAGATCCTGAGATTTTGTTTCCCGGAGTCGAAGTCTCACTTATTGGGCCAAAAGAGGAAATGCCTTTTCCCAATTTAATTCCCGAACCGATTCCTGTCTACGCAAAGGCCGCCTGAATATTTTCTCTTGACAAAATTCACTTCATTTTGAATACTAGTGTCATATGGATGGGCAGGAAACCAATTCAAATGTAG
>JAYRRJ010000150.1:0-2836 GCA_041910135.1 Candidatus Levyibacteriota bacterium | reverse complement strand
TCTAGCCCAATTTCTGTGTTAAAAGAAACGCGCAATTTTAGCTTTAAAGATAAAAAGGCATTCATAAGTGTCCTTCTTTATATAGTAACTTTTATTTCTCTACTCTCCCCCTTCTTTACTCCCGGAAGAGCAAATGCTTCCGTTACGGAAGGTTTTGTCCGCTTTAATCGTCTTGCAACCGGAGCGGCGATTTCCGGTACGGCGTGCCTCAAATCTACACTTACAACCCAGACGGGAGTTATCATCGACTTTCCCGCCAACTGGACTATCTCACAGACAGCAGGCAACTGGACCACAACAACAACCAATCTTCCAACTGATCCTAATGGTGGAGGTGCTGCGACAGCATGGCCGGGTATCGGCACTGCAACATCTGTTAATGGTGTTTCGGTTAGGTTTCCTACTAGTGCTTTCTCAGCTGGCACATTCTATTGCTTCAACTTTGCTGGGGCATCTTCAACAGTAGGAGCAGCGGGAAACGACAAGACCGGAACTCTTAAAACCGAAGGAGGCTCGCCGTTTACCGACCAGATGGACTTTGCAACTTCAGTTGTGTCCTCAGGAGCCGATCAAATTACTGTAACTGCTTCGGTATCTGCAACAATGACATTCTCACTTTCTGCAAATTCTATTGCACTTGGCACTCTTTCGACAAGCTCAGTGACATCCGGAAGTGTCGTTCAGCACGTGAGCACAAATGCAAGAAACGGATATGTATCATGGATTCAAGGAACCTCAACAACCGGAGGTACGGGCGGAGGTCTCCACTCCACAACAGCAAATTCGGATATCACAAGTCCGGGTTCATTCCCCACAGTAACCGACCTTTCATCTTCAACGGGGGTTGTCATTGATGCCGATGCAACATCAGGCTCGCCTACTATAAATTCAGGATATGATGGTACCAATGTAACATCCGGAGGACATTTTGATGGAACTATATTCCATGAAGTCTCATCAAAAACTGGCGCACAAAGTGACACACAAGTAACTCTTAACGTACGCGCAAAAATCCCTTCAACCCAGTTGGCTGCCTCAGACTACTCCGATACTCTGGTAGTCTCAGCTGCCGGAAGTTTCTAAATTTACTGCCCAAAGTGATGTATTCTTTAGGAAATGTTGAAATTAAAGTTGTTTGTCGTTAGTTTTTTAGTTCTTGGTCTTGCAATTTCTTTTGCTTCCCCTGCCCTTGCTCAAACTACTCCCGGTAATTTCGACGCAACAGTTTCGCCAGTATTCTTTGATTTTACCGCCAAACCCGGAACAACAGTTAACGGGAAAGTCCGCCTCAGAAATAACACAGGGAACGCACTTCCTATCAAAATTGAAGTAAAAAAGATGGGAGGAGACCAAAACGGAGAACTCACCATTCAGAACGCACCGGACGACACTTCAACATGGTTTACGGTCAAAAATACCGGCATCACAGCCCCGAGCAATGAATGGATAACAGTACCATTCGATATCACGGTGCCTTCCAACGCAGCGTATGGATACTATTGGGCGCTTTCTTTCACACAGGACGATACATCAGACCAGAAAGTTACCGGAACAAAATTAAATGCGGCGATTGTCGTTCCCGTGCTTTTGAATGTAAACCGTGAAGGAGCAAAAACAGAGGTAAAGATTTCTGATTTTTCAAAAGACGCCGGTTGGTATGAGTATCTTCCGGTCAACTTCAAAACGACAGTCGCAAATGTCGGAAACGTTCATGTGAGACCAAAAGGAAACATTTTCATAAAGGATTTTTTGGGAAGAACCGTCGCAACGCTGGATGTAAATCCTAACGACGGAGCAATTCTCCCCTCCACCAAAAGGACATACGAAACTCTCTGGAATGACTCATTCATGTGGTATGAAAATAAAGTCGTCGACGGTAAAAATGTAGTCGACAAAAACGGAAAGCCTAAGCGTGAATTAAAGGTAAGATTTGATAAAATTCTTGACCTTCGTATTGGAAAATACACGGCTACGACTCTTATTGTGGTTAATAATGGAACAAGAGATATTGCTCTTGAGAAAAGCATCTCATTTTTTGTCTTCCCCTGGAAGATTGTGGTGGGAAGCATAATATTCATACTCTTTGCCCTTCTTGGAATTGTGTCTACAGCCAAAACAATTGGGAGACGGGTTATGAAGCTTTTTGGAAGAAATAAATGATATGAAAGTCAAAATTGGACTTCTCCTCTTACTATTAGCAATCGGGATTGCTTTTATTTCTATCCATATAGCACACGCACAAAATACCTCACCCGGAATTGACATCACCGTAAGCCCACCGGTGATTGAGCTGAACGCAAAACCGGGAGACACGATAAAAGAGCGTTTTAGATTACGAAACAATCAGACTACCCCTGTCGACCTTGGTATTGACGTAAAAAAACTTTCATCCGACGCAACATCGGGAGAACCGGTGCCGGCAGAACCGACAAAGGATGACGAATTCGTTTCCTGGCTTACGGTCGACCCCTCAACGGTCACTGTACTGCCAAAAGAATGGCAAGATGTGAATTTCTCTCTTAAAATCCCTGAAAATGCCGCATACGGTTATTACTACGTTCTGAGGGTTCACCCGACACAAAAGGAAGGGGTTAAAGGGACAGGTGCAAGCGTTCAGGGTCAAGTATTGGTGGTTGTGCTTTTGAATGTCGTCAAAGAAGGGGCAAAAGCCAAAACCGGTCTCGTAAGCTTTACACCAAGCATTTTTGTCAGCGAATACGTACCGGTCACTTTTACGGCAAAGGTCTCAAATACCGGAAATGTCCATGTAAAACCAAGCGGCAACATCTTCATACGCTCATTTCACCAGAAGGATATTGCGATTTTGGACATTAAC
>JAYRRJ010000149.1:0-4169 GCA_041910135.1 Candidatus Levyibacteriota bacterium | reverse complement strand
GCAAATGCGGAAAACGTAAGGGCGAATGCCAGACGTTTTTCTCGGGGGTTGAAATCTGATACGTGTGTCAATGCAATCATCAACAATACTGGAGCCCATAAGCCGTTGAAAAGGGCATACAAACCTGCACCAACCATCCCGCCAACAGTTAATGGCGTGGGGACCTGGTGGTTGCGGAGATCGTAAACCATACAGGCAAAAAGCAGGGCTAAAACGGCGAAATTAGCAATCAGAAGGCGCTCCTATCCATTCTGCATCAGTGCAAGTGCTTAAAAATTAAAGCTGGACTCACTTCTGCGCCCAGAAGGTTCTGTCCAGCCAACGATTGATCAAAGATTGTCTATCTCTAATTATATTGCTGAAAAAGCGTTATCCAAGATGGCCACCGAAAGTTTAGGAAGATACCAGAACCATCCCAACTATATTTTTGTGAGAAATTAATGGATGTCATTTCCATGTATTGCTGTCAATATACACCCGCCTGAAATATGCGATTGCAAACATTTCCGATAGGTCTCTCTACACCTCAGTTTGTGTAAATATCAACTTATAAAGGCATGCTCACGCGTAAAAAACAGAAGGGCAAAATTACTGAAAACAACTTTCAATTCTTTGGTTAGTATAATGCGTAGATAGATATTAAATTATTTTGAGAATCCTCCACCCCAACATTTTTCATTTTCAGGGATATTAATAGTGAGGGCTCTCAACTTCAGAATGCAAGGAGTATTAATGGATGAATCAAAAGCTATCACCCAACTCAAGGCGGGAGACATCGATGGGTTGCAGATGCTTGTGGAAATGTACCAAATAGAGGCGATCCAGGCGGCATGTCTTATTACTGGCGACCGAATGATAGCCGAGGATATCGTACAAACGGCGTTTCTTCGAGCCTTTGATAAGATCAAAGGGTTCGATGAGACACGCCCATTTCGTCCCTGGTTTCTCCGGATCGTGATCAATGATTCGATAAAGGCGTCAAGCCAGCAGAGCCGTAATGTTGCATTGAGTGATGATGGGGACGAGAATTATGCGTTTGTGTTACGAAAATTGGCCGAAAATATTCGAGAGCCTGAGAGTTCTATCGAGCAGGAAGAACTGGTAAGCGAAATGCGACAGGCCATTATCCAGCTCTCGCCGACCCAAAGGGCAGCGATAGTGATGCACTATTTTCTAAATCTGAGTACCGTGGACTCTGCCAGTCAGCTAAATTGTTCGCCTGGCACAATACGATGGCATTTGAGTGTGGCACGGAAAAGACTGCGAAACCTGCTTGCCCCGTTCAAATGATAATGAAAGGAGAAAGGTAAATGAAGAATGTAAATCACTCTCACTGGATTATACAAAAAATTGCTGATGAGCGATCTCCAAGAAAAACCATTAACCTGTGGCCACAGATTGAGTCGCGCCTTGGTTCAAGATCGAATGAACACCAAAATGAAGTCACAACAAGAAACTTGAAAGGAGGGTTCTCTATGAGAAAAGCTTTTCTTTACGCAACTTTATTGCTGGTACTTGTAGCTGTTGCAACTACAGCGTTTATTCCCACCGTTCGAGCTCAAGTAGTTGATTGGATTAATGACCAAATAACTGTATTCTCTTTTTTGACCCCTCATAGCAAGGTGCAAGTGGGCTTGTTCAGTGACGGCTTTTTGGGATTTACCCCACTATACCCGAACTATCTGCCATATGGGGATTGGGTAATGGTCCCCGATTCTTACACAGATGAGGTTACAAATCTTGATACCTTAAAACTCACCATCAACAAAGACGGCCAATTTGTAATTCTAACTGAGCAAAGGGCGTTATTGGGCGAAACTCTACCCCTAGGCAGGGAAATTAAAGTAAATGATCTTCCCGCAGTTTTATTCACCGGGTTGTCAGGAGAAGTGGATGCAAGAATCCCTTTGGCCAAGGATGGCGGAGTTCAGCCTGAGCCTAATGGGCAAGTTTACCTCAATCCGATCCAATATACTGACGGCGTTCGGTTGACCTGGCAGATCGGAGAGATCCGGCTGGAAATTCTCTCCAATCTCACTCTAAAGCAAGTGCTGAAAATTGCCTCCTCACTGCAGAATGTCGAAGCTCAACCAGCACAAATGACAACTGTCGAGCCATAACGTTCCTCACTGAAAAAGATAAATCTTCACACAAGCGAGGTTGTTTACATTGTTTTGGACAACCTCGCATTATTGTGAATCAAGGTGGGTGAATTACGATAGCGGTGAGGGGTCAAGAATCTACTTCGGGTTATTCCAAACCAAGTCACTGAAAAAACTCCCTTAGAAAAAGCTACACCTACCACATATCCTCAAAAACGGCTTCTGAAATCCGAGGAAGTTGCGAAATACCAAAGAATAAGCAAATCCGGTGCCTATCGGTTGATGCAAACTGGTGAAATTCCAGTTGTGAGAATTGGTAAAGTAGTCCGCGTAAGAGAGGAAGACATTGAAAGTTTTGTATTGAACATAAAAGCATAATCCAGACATTGCGGATTAGTCTAAAAAAATTATCCCTACTTTCAAGATTAATACCGAGGCTAACAATATCGGCAAACCCGGTAAACGGTGAAGCATGATTTTCTGTTCCCGTACCATAGATATCAATCCCGAAGCAATCACAACGATTAAGTGAATAACCAGAAACGACATGATAAAGAAAATCCCTGGCCAGATAAGACAGATCGTAATTGCACTAACGGCATCCGCGCCACCCCACCACTTCAATTCCCAGGCAGCCCAGAAGCCAATGATTGCCAGAGCTGAAAGTGGTGAAGATTGAATCGAGAGGAATGCTCCCAAAAATAGCAATGGGAGCCAGGTGATTATTCGGCTTAACTCTTCCCAGCCAAATGCTTTAGATATCCTATACCGTTCACTAACAGCAGCAACTACAGCAGCAAGTAGGACTAATGTCCAGTCTCCCTGCCAGATTCGATAAAGACCTGCGCCAATGAGAGGAATAACCACCCAGGCGCTGTGAGGTATTTCACTTTTTCGAATATCGAACCAAGATACGATTCCCAACCAGGTTACAACAAGGCCAAAAATAATCCAATCCATAAAAATTAGTGGGCAGGGATAGCCACATGCAGGGGCAGAGAAAGCCCACTCTCCTTTCGTTATAGTAATTTGACAGAGCGTAAATATAACAGTACACTTGTTCTACGAATGACATGTCGAACCAGATTATGTATCGTACCTACAAATACCTCCTTCGCCCTAATACGGAACAGGTAAAGAGCTTGGACTTTTTGCTTTGGCAGTCCCGGCTTGTTTACAATGCCGCATTGCAACAACGCATTAACACCTACAAAGAAACGGGCAAGGGCGTAGGTTACGGAGCACAGTGGTCGCATTTTCGAAATGTGCGCCACGATAACCCTGACACGCTTGGAAAGCTGAACGCTTCTAGCCTTCAACACTTGCTTCGCCGCCTGGACAAATCGTTCGCTGGATTCTTTCGCCGCTTGAAGATAGGGGAAAAGCCTGGGTTTCCTCGTTATAAAGGATCCAGTCGCTTCAATAGCCTGGAATACACATATAACGATGGCTGTAAATTGCGACAGGACGAGAAAGGGCGCAAGTCGTTTTACGTTCAGAACGTTGGTGAAATGCGGATGTGTTATCACCGGGCCATTCCGACCGATGCTGAGATAAAACACATTGTCCTCAAGCGGGTTGGTGAGCGGTGGTATGTTTGCTTGATGCTCAAGCTGCCTGACACTGGTATACGTCAGGTACAAACAGACCAACAAATCGGTATTGATATTGGTTTGAAAAACCTTGCCGCCCTCTCTACTGGCGAGTTGATTGAAAACCCTCATTGGCTGCGCGAGGGTCTAGCGAAACTGCGGAGGTTGCAACGTCACGCCTCTCGACAGGTCAAAGGGAGCAACCACCAGCGAAAAACCTACCACCAGATTGCTCGCTTGCATGAGTGTGTTGCCAATCAGCGGGCAGATTTTTTGCACAAGATCAGTAATCGGCTCGTTGCCGGGAACGACCTGATAGCGATTGAAAACTTCTCTCCGAGATTCATGAACCGAAATAGGCATCTTTCCCTGTCTTCGCACGATGCAGGGTTTGGTCTGTTCCGGCAGATGCTTGAATACAAGGCTGAAAGTGCCGGGATCCAAGTGATTGCCGTGAATGCGTCCAACACAACTC
>JAYRRJ010000148.1:0-3844 GCA_041910135.1 Candidatus Levyibacteriota bacterium | reverse complement strand
TTTTTCAAAAAGCACCTCAGAAAGCTTTACGGGAACTATAAAGCCAAGCCATATCCAAAAAGCAATAGCAACTCCGGTAGTAACATCCTTCGTAGCCGCCATTCCGATTGTCATAGCCAAAACATATGATGTAACAAGCGAGCCCACGAACATCATCCCATAAGTTTTTGGCATGTCCTTTTTTCCTTTTTCCATTTCCTCTTTCGTCATGGAAATTAATTTCATCCATTTCTTTCCGAAAATTGGACCATACCACAATGAGCCGATAATCATACTTAAGACCGCGGATACAATAACAGCTAATAAATTTACTGATGGCATCTCATTTCACCTCCTTTCAAATTTGGGTTCTTCTTGAAGATATCACCTGAAAATAATGCAGTCAATAGAGCCTGGTATGGAGAAATCTTGAGGCTTCTTCATCGAATCTCCTGAAGTGCCTGTTTCCAATAAGTGACGACAAGATGTGCGACAATAATAAATAAAGAATCATCCCTCCAACAAATGCATATACAAACCCAACACTCGTCAAGTGAGGGTAGAGAAAGTCTACAAGACTGGCCATTATTGCCCCGGGCACAAGTGACATGAGAATGCTTTTCATTTCGAGAAATCTTATCTTAATAGGGTAAATTCGAAAAAAGAGAGGAATAAGAGGAACGTAAGAGGCTTAAGTGCCCGAGAGAGGACTCGGTTTTCCGGCTTGCCTTGAAGCGAGTCCGATTGTGGTTGAGGACTTGAATCAGCCTTTATGCTGTGTACACAAGATTTTTTGTGCCCGAGAGAGGACTCGAACCAGCTGGTCGGCTTCGCCTTCCAGAGGTTCGAAGTCTTCAGACATGAAAAAAGAATTTTAAGCTAAAGCCTAAAATTCTTTTCTAGTGCCCGAGAGAGGACTCGAACCTCCACGCCTATATAGGCACAGCGTTCTGAACACTGCGTGTATACCATTTCACCACTCGGGCATTTTAATTCAGGCCCGAGTGTCTATATCACTCGGGTGTTTCTTATTTTAGCAAAACTTTCCACTAAATATCAGTTTGTATCATTGAGATTGTTTTTAGCATCATTGACACAAATATTTTCACATGATTAAGTAGGGACATGGAGCAGACCCCCGGCCTGGAAGAACACAAAAAAGAGAGCCTTTTACCTCAAAAAGCAAAAAAGAACTTCCTGCCCGGCAAAATCTTTCTGATTGGCTCTTACTTTGCGGCAATACCAGTATTTATAGTATTTCTGGCCCTTTTTTCTTTGTATGTCAAATACGAAAGCAACGGATATGTATCACGGCAAGAACATAAACCTCAATTTCAAGCATTACCCAACACGAACAACCAAAGCAGTATTGGGGTGGAACTATCGGACGCGAGAATTAAGAATTTGGACGATTTTTTCGCCAAGTACGATTCCCCGCTTGAAGGACACGCTAAAACCATCGTAAGCGAGGCGGATGCACACAATATTGATTATCGGCTGCTTCCGGCAATTGCCATGCAAGAGAGCACATTATGCAAAAGGATAATTAAAAATTCTCATAACTGCTGGGGGTATGGCATATATGGAGGGAAAGTAACGAAATTTTCCGATTATGATGAAGCTATCAAAACGGTCACATCAACACTGGCAAGGAAATACGTTCAAAAAGGCTTGGTGAACCCGCACGATATAGTCAAGCTTTATACACCCTCAGACACAGGGAAGTGGCCGCAAGTAGTCAGTCTTATCATGCAAAAACTTTCCGATTCTCTATAATTAGCCTCAAAAAAGATACAGCAACTCATAGTTATGCACTTGACAAACCCATGAAAATTCTGCGAATTATTCTGGGTTTGTCAGTTTATTATATGAATTAGAGTTCAAACGAACAAGGGCAACTCATAGTTATGTACTTGACAAACCCATAGTTATTTGCTAGAATACACATTAGATCCTAAGGTAGCCCAAAACTACTTTAGGATTTTTTTTGGCAATTTAACTTCATTTTAGGTTTGAATCTCCCTCAAACCTCATATTTAGGCAAGCTTTCCAAAGCTTTCCCAAATATGCAAAAAATATTCACGATTCTGCTCACAATCATACTTGTGACCGCATTTTCTGCGGTACGGACTGATGCTGCCGAAAAGCAGTCTCAGGCAATCGTTATTACTGTGAACACATCGGATATGAGGACAAAAGCATTGGAACAAGTGTTTGAGAAATATCATTCTCCGCTAGCCTCATATGCCGGTTCATACGTCTCAATTGCCGACAAATATGATATCGATTGGAAGCTTCTTCCTGCTATTGCCGGACTCGAGTCATCATTTGGTAAAGCTCAACTTGCCGGTTCTTATAACTCATATGGATGGGGTGGGGGAAGAATCTACTTCGACTCTGTTGAAGATGGCATAGACACTGTTTTGAATGGACTTAAAACCAGGTATATAAGCCGTGGCGCGACTACGGTCGAGACTATTGCACCTATTTATTCTGAAAGCCCAACTTGGGCTCCGAGAGTAAGAAAATTCATGAATGAAATAGATTCTGAGTACCAGAAACTGGGCATGAATAAGCTCGCGCTCACCATTTAAGCAAAGCTTGACTTCGTTTAAGCAAAGCTTGGATAGCAAGTACAGTTGCCATCTAACCCTGGCCTCAAAGGTTCTTTTAAGGTATAATTTCATATAAATTCCATGCGGGCGTGGTGAAATGGTATACACGTTAGTTTTAGGAACTAATGAGCGTAAGCTCGTGGGGGTTCAAGTCCTCTCGCCCGCACCAAAAATCGTCTGAACTAAAAGCGCAAATTGTATTTTTTTGAAATACAACCGCTTAAAAGCAGCTGTTCAACTCCTTCCTCGGACACAAATATTTACTTTTGAATTCAAATCCTCTATAATTCTCATTTATGGCTGAGGAAGTAAAAAAGGCACAAAAAACGGCGCCAAAAGAGGGCATCTTAAGAAAAGACGACGGAACCATTGAAATAACCGTCATAATTCCGTGGTCTGAGGCTAAAAAAGCACAGGAAGAGATAGAAGAAGAATTGGTAAAACAGGTAAAAATTGCAGGTTTTCGCCCCGGCCAAGCTCCTAAGAATATCGCAAAAAGCAAGTTGAACCCTGAATTGGTAAAAGAGGAGATGCTAAAGAAAATTGTAGGAAAAGCGTATAACGACGCACTTAAGAAGCACAACTTAAATCCGCTCATCACGCCCCATATTCATATCGAAGTTTTCACCGAAGGAACCGATGTTGTGTTCACTGCAGAAACCTGTGAAGAACCCAAAATTGAACTCGGTAAATATAAAGAAGCGATAAAAGAAGTGACGGCAAAGAGTAAAATATTGGTACCGGGGAAGGAAGAGGAAAAGGCTACTCTTGATGACATACTTGACGCCGCAATGAAGGCGGTTGAAATCAAAGTACCTAACGTCCTTATTGAGAACGAGGTCTCACGGTTGCTTTCCCAGATGCTTGACGAGTTGAAAAAACTGGGCCTATCGCTTGACCAATACCTTACTTCACGAAAACTTGATCCTGAAAAGCTTCGGGAAGAGTATAGGATGAAAGCAGAACAAGATTTAAAGCTTGAATTTTTCCTCCGTAAAGTCGCCGATGAGGAGAAGATAACGGTTGAAAAGGAAGACATTGAAAAAGCATTGGCAAGCATTGAAAATCCGACCGAAAGAGAAGAGGTTATGAAGAACCCGTATTTAGTTGCATCAATCATCAGGCAACAAAAAACCATCTCTTTTCTTTCAACTCTCTAAGGCTTAGTTCTTACAAATTTCATTCGTAACACCACTTTTAATTTTTCCTTTACGTGTTACAATTTCATTACTGGATTGATAAATTTGAGC